>DAHXNG010000152.1 GCA_027366615.1 Nitrospirota bacterium
CCCGAGTTCCCGCACTGTGGACAAAGGAAGCCGGAAGGCCAGCGCGCTTGCTCGACAGCTTCTGCACATTGTATTTCGGTCCCGAACTGCTGGAGAAAAGCAGGCATCGACAAGCCTGGCTGAAATTGGACCCGATTCATATCCATGGGAGTCCTCCGACTACAGGTGGACATAGAGTATGCGCCTTCTGGTTGAGAAATATCGGAACCGGGCGGAGCCGGGCTTAACAATCGTGCTAATCAGGTCTTCCCTTGGTCTCCCCCTCCCGGGCCCGCATGCTTTCTCCGGAGGAGGTGCGGCGGATCCACTATCAGCTCGCGCTTTCCGACCACGACCTGAAGAACGACGATGCCGCCGTCCGCCAGATTCTTCCCTACTTTTCCTCCCTTCGACGCTCCGGCAATATCCGGCACGCGACGGCGATCCTCCTTCCCTTCTGGAAGAGGGCCGATCCGCTCGGAGGGGCCCTTCTCATGGGGAAGGTCCTGGAACGACTGACTCCTTCCGACCAGAGAGCCGTTGTTACGCGCACGATCGATCTTGTCTTTGGCTCCCTCCACGACGAACCGTCCCTATCCCGACTGAAGGCGGCCTTTCCCCACGACTTTCCCGGGGACTACGCCTCCTATCGCCTGGCTCTCCTGGCCTTTCGGTCAGGGGATCCCGAACGCTCGGAGCGGACCCTTCTCGGGACGCTCCTGGACTATCCGGACTCTCTTTTCGTCTCCGAAGCCGAACAGTTGTCCAACCGGATTGCTCTTCCCGGGGCCTCTCCCCGGGCGGGACTCATTCTCCCCGACATCTCCGGAGGGGCTCTTAAGCCTTACATGCGGTCGATTCTGACGGGGGCCGTTGCCGGATGGGAGGCCGGGGCTTCCCATCCCGTTCCGGTTCTGGTCCGCTTTGTGCTTCCCCGCCAGAGCTATTCGCGCTGGTACGGCGACCTGGTTTCGCACGAGCATGTGGGGGCTCTCCTTGGTCCCTTTCTCGTGCGCGACTATGAGGCGCTTCGAAAAAAAATTGTCTCCGACCAGATCCTGACTGTGACCCCCTCGCTCCCCCCCGACCCGAACAACCGGTTCATGGTCAGCATGGCCGTCCTCCCGGAGATGACCGCGCGGGGAATGGCGGCCTTTACGCTCTCCCTTGTGCCCAAGGCGAGGGCGGCTGTCCTTTATCCTAAGGACATCTATGGGAAGAGCTTCGTCAAAGCCTATGGCAAAGCCCTGTCGGACGGAGGCGGGACCCTCAAGACCCCCGTTTCCCTTCCCTCGGGAGGAATGCATCGCGAGCAGGCGGTCGCCCGTCTCCGGAGAATGGGCCAGGAGATCTCCCTCCCTTCCAATGGACCGATGCCCCCCGGGGTCACGAATCGTTCGGGCGACTTCGTCTCCTACGGGGAAAAGACCTACTTTCTCATCCATCCCTCTTCAATGCTGGCGCTGGAGGGCCATCCCCCTCCTTCTCCCTATTTCTTCCTCCCGGACTTCGACGTGGTGGCATTTCCCAATGACTCGCCGCACCCCTTCAAGGTCATGGACGAGCTTGTCTACAAGGAGATACAGAACGTCGACGTCGTCGGCAACGAAACGCTCATGGTCGTGCGCCGTCACTGGGATATGACCTCGGACATCCACAACCCTCTCTACAGCGTCGCTCCGGTCAATCTCTTCCGGATCGCCGGAGGAAAGGGGGGCACCCCCGACGAGGATGCCGCCCTGTCGCGCCTTACCCGGATCACCGGGAAGGGTCCCGATCTTCTTATGCTCGAAAGCTACGACTGTGCCGCTTTTCTCTCCTCCCTCATGGCCGAGGGGTTTACCACGCGCTACCACTTGGGAGTGACGGCCCTGGCCCAAAAATCCTATAATGGTCTTTCGGGCCCTGTCTCCTGGGGGCTGCCCGGGACCGTCTCCCGGCTCTTTACCCTGTATCATTTTCTGGGAGGGGACTGGGAACCGGTTCGTTCCTTGCCGATCACAAACCGATAGCCGCTTCCGGAGTCTTTTGCGTGGATCATATTCATATTGCATCGGGGATGGCCTGGCTTGTCGGCATCGGAACCCAGCTTCTGGTCGTGGGGATCCCGATGCTCCTTGCCGTCACCTTTCACGAGGTGGCCCACGGGGCGGTCGCCGACCGATTCGGGGATCCTTCGGCCCGGTTGTCGGGCCGGCTGACGCTCAATCCTCTGGCCCATGTTGACCCCTTCGGGACGATCCTCCTTCCTCTGATGATGATCCTTCTTCATACGGGATTTCTCTTTGGGTACGCCAAACCTGTTCCGATCACCCCCGAGAACCTCCGGCATCCCCGCCGCGATATGGTCTTTGTGGCTCTGGCCGGTCCCCTTTCAAACCTTCTCCAAGCCTTTCTCTACATGTCGCTCCTTCACGGACTGCTGTCGTGGGGGGGGGAGAGGAGTCCGGAATCTTCTCCCTTCTCTCCCAGGTCTTCCGGATGGGGATCGAGATCAATGTCGTCCTCTTTGTCTTCAATTTGATCCCTCTGCCCCCCCTTGACGGGGGCCGGGTCCTTTCCGGGCTCCTTCCTTCCTCTCAGGCCATGGCGCTCTCCCGCGTCGAGCCCTACGGGGTTTTAATCGTCATGGGACTCGTCGTTCTCGACCCCTATCTGGGGGTCATGTCCCGTTTTGTCTGGCCGGTGATGGGGGACCTTTCCCGCTATATCGAGACGCTTGCGGGCTCGTAGGGCCTGAGGCACGAACAAAACCAAGGAGACACTGTGGAACAATCGGCAATCGCCCCCATCGGACGGATCGTGAGCGGTATTCAGCCTTCCGGAAGACTACACCTGGGTAACTATATGGGGGCTCTCAAGAACTGGATCGACCTTCAGGACCGGCACGAATGTTTTTTCTTTATCGCCGACTGGCACGCCCTCTCCACCAACTACGAAAAGACCGGCGCTCTTCGCGACAACGTCCGGGAGCTTCTTCTGGACTTTCTCTCGGCAGGTCTCGACCCGGAAAAGTGC
>DAHXNG010000093.1 GCA_027366615.1 Nitrospirota bacterium
AGGCCGCTCGCTCTTGTTCTGCCGGCAAAAGTCCGTTATCATGAAAAGACATCTGGATTTTGCCCAAATTTTCCAACTCCTGCACTCCGTACGGAGGCATCTCCCGAGGGCAGTGGGAGAGAGTTGTTACCCTCTTTTAGAACCGTCAAGGAACAGAATACGTGAGCCAGTCGATAACAGCAGCCGGTTTTGCGGGGCTCTCCGGAAGGTCGTCCGGAGGACGCGATGCGCGTCTTTTGCATGCGGCCTCTTTTCGTCCGACCCCCTCCGCACCATGATCACACTCTCCGGAATCTCCAAGCACTACCCCACCAAGACCCTCTTTCTGGATCTTTCCCTCCGGATCTCCCTGCGCGAGAGGATGGCTCTGGTCGGCCCCAACGGCGCCGGAAAGTCTTCCCTGATGAAGATCCTTGCCGGAGTCAGCGAACCCGACGACGGGGTGGTCAGCATGCCGCCCGGCTATCGGGTCGGCTATCTTCCCCAGGAGGTGACGATCGAAGGGGAGATGACCGCGGTCGGATGTGTCATGAGCGGAGACGAGGAGCTCATGAACCTCGAAGAGGAGATGCGGAGCCTCGAAAAGAAGCTTGAGGCGGGAGAGACAAAGGTCCTTGACCGCTATGGGGAGGTGCAGAGCCGGTTCGGCCTTCTCGGCGGATTCGAGCAGGAGACCACCGCCCGCAAGGTCCTGGCAGGGTTGGGATTCGACCAGGTGCGCATGGATGCGAAGGTCTCGGATCTCTCCGGGGGGTGGCGCATGCGCGTGGCGCTGGCCCGGACCCTCGTCACCAACCCCGATCTTCTTCTTCTCGACGAGCCCACCAACCATCTCGATATCCCGTCCATCGAATGGCTCGAGGCCTTCCTTCTGGACTTTCCCGGGGCGGTGCTCCTTATCTCCCATGACCGAAGCTTCATGAACGGGGTGGTGGGAGGGGTGATCGAGCTCTCCGGCGGCAAGGCGACCGTCTACACCGGCAACTATGACGCCTATCTGGCGGAAAAGGAGCGCAGGGCCTTGGCTCTCGAATCCGCCATTGCCCGCCAGGAAGAGGAGATCGCCAAGACCCAGGAGTTCATCGACCGCTTCCGCTCCAAGGCCAGCAAGGCGACCCAGGTCCAGAGCCGCATCAAGGCGCTGGAAAAGGTCGAGCGCCTCGAGCGGGAGACGGCACAGAAGACGGTGCGCTTTACCTTTCCCGCCCCCATTCGTTCGGGGGACGTGGTGGCGACCTTTTCGGAGATCGAAAAGTCCTACGATGGCCGCATGATCGTCCATCCGTTCGACTGGGTTCTCCGCCGGGGGATGAAGGTGGCCCTGGTCGGCCCCAACGGGGCCGGCAAGTCGACCCTTCTCAAGGTCATGGCCGGGGCGGTTGAGCCCGATGCCGGAAGCTACCGGACCGGGACCAATGTGACGACCTCCTACTACTCCCAGCACCAGCTCGAGATCCTCGATCCGAACGATACGGTCCTCGCCTCCATGGAATCGGTGGCGCCGGACTCCGAGACCCAGACGCGCATCCGGGGTCTTCTGGGGGCCTTTCTCTTCAAGAACGACGAGGTCTACAAGAAGGTCTCCGTCCTTTCGGGGGGGGAGAAGAGCCGCCTGGCCCTGGCCAGGATGCTGCTGTCCCCGGCGAACCTCCTCCTTCTCGACGAGCCCACCAACCATCTCGACCTTCCTTCCCGGGAGGCGCTGGTCGAGGCGCTTGACGCCTACCGGGGTACGCTGGTCTTTATCACCCACGACCGCTACGTGATCGAGCGGATTGCAAGCGATATTATCGAGGTCGTTCCCGGTGCGATCCGGCTTTTCATGAACCACCGCTTCGAGACCTATCGGGCCAAGCGCGACGGAGTCCTTAAAACGGGACTTGCCGCCCCGCTTGCGCCCGCCTCTTCGTCTCCCTCCGCCCCGTCGGCCTCACCCGCAGCCTCTCCGGAGCGGGTGGAGGATCCCGACGGGATCGAACGGCGTCTGGCCTGGGTCGAAAAGGAGGTCCTCGAGCTTGAGTCCGAGGTGGCAAGGCTTGAGGAGGCCTCCCGCGGGACGGGTTCGGAGGCGAAGCGGGCGCTCTCAAAGCTTTCCGTTGCCCGCAAGAAACTGTCAGACAGGACCGCCGAATGGGAAAGGCTCGGAAGCCTTCTCGAGCGGTCCGGTGAACCCCATTCCTGAGATCTCCTTCCGTCGGCAAGAGGCGGGGAGATGTCGGGAACGGGCAGGAGGAGTGTGATGGCATTGCCCGATAGTTCGCTCCCGGCAGAAGAGAATCCCCTGCCGGTTACCGTTTACTACCACAGAAACTGCTCCGATGGCTTTGGAGCCGCCTGGGCCGCCTGGAAGCGCTTCGGAGGCAAGGTTCCGGTCTCCTTCATTGCCTACAACTACGGCGACACCCTACCGGAGATGCCGAAGGGGCAGAGCGTCTACATCCTCGACCTCTCCTTTGACCCCGACTATTTTGCCAGGCTCCGCCAGAACAATCTCCGGGTGACCCTTCTCGACCACCACAAGAGCGCCATGGAAAAGATCCAGCCGCTCTACCCCTCGGATCCGGGGGTGGTCTTCGACATGAACCGCTCCGGGGCGATGATTGCCTGGCAGACCTTCTTTCCCGGAGAACCTGTTCCCAACCTGATCAAATACGTCGAGGACCGGGACCTCTGGAGATGGGCCCTTCCTCTCTCCCTCGACATCACCACGGCGATGGCCTCCTACCCCTTCGATTTTGAGGTCTGGGAGGGGATGTACCAGACCCTGGGCTACGGCAGGGTGGCCGCGGACAATCCTCTGGCCATGGAAGGCCACTCGATCCTCCGCTACCAGTCCCAGCTTGTCCAGACGGCGATCCGCGAGACGGGGGTCTGGGGCCGCTTCCGGACGGGAGAGCGGGCCTTCTTCGTCAACTCCCCCCTTCTGACGAGCGAGATCGGCGGGGCACTGAAGGCCGATGCCC
The DNA here is from genome assembly GCA_027366615.1 of Nitrospirota bacterium. GTDB lineage: Bacteria > Nitrospirota > Leptospirillia > Leptospirillales > Leptospirillaceae > UBA4572. The sequence goes on from DAHXNG010000093.1 coordinate 2,964, forward strand.
CCTTCGTAGCGATCTGGTCGGTCAGGAAGGATGGCCGGGTGACCTACAGCCTGCGGGCCTCCGAAGGGGGGCCGGATCTGTCGAAGGTGGCCACGAGCTTTGGGGGTGGGGGCCATGCCAAGGCGGCGGGATTCCTGGTGGACGCCCCCGTCCACGAAGTCGAGCTTCCGGGAGGATTGTGGCGTCAGGCCGTGCTCCCGCCGGCTCATCCGTCCGCACCGGAGGGCCACGGTGGGTGATTCCTCCCTCACAACCCTTTACCTCGGGACCGGAAATCTTCATAAGGTCTCGGAGTTCGAACGGCTTGCCCCTCCGTCTGTGACGATTCTTCCCTCTCCCTCTCCCCCGGTCGAAGAGACCGGCCGGAGCTTTTTCGCCAATGCCCTGATCAAGGCCAGAAACGCCGCCCTCTCCTTCCCCGGAGCTCCGGGGGAGATCGTCTTTGCCGACGACTCGGGACTTGTCGTTCCCGCCATCGGCGGAGAGCCCGGGGTCCGTTCTGCGCGCTATGCGGGTCCTGAGGCAGGCGACCTGGAAAACCGCGAAGCGCTTCAGAGAAAGATGAAGGGGATCCCGCCGGAGAGCCGAGGGGCCTACTTTGTCTGTGTTCTGGTGGCGGTTCGCACCGGAAGCGGGGCCCTTGTGGGCGCCTCTTCGGGCCGAGTCGAGGGTCGGATCGCCAACGGTCCCATGGGGGAGGGGGGCTTCGGCTACGACCCTCTCTTTCTCCCCGACGGGTACCGCGTGAGTTTCGGACTTATGGCCCCCGACGAAAAGAACCGTATCTCCCATCGGGCCCGGGCCTTCCAGGGTCTCCTCTCCCTTCTGGGGGCGGCGTGATGGCGGGGGCGGGACGTCTTCTCTGGGTGAGCCTTCCGGGCCCGGAGCTGACCGACTCCGACCGGGAGTTTCTCTCTGTGATCGATCCCCTGGGGGTGGTCATCTTCCGCGAAAATGTCCGGGACGCCGCGCAGGTAAAAGCCCTGATTCAGGCGATCCGGTCCGTTCCCGGTTCTCCCCGGCTCATTGCCGTCGATCAGGAGGGAGGGCGGGTGGCCCGTCTCTCCGACGGGGTCCCGGCGCTTCCCCCCATGCGAACCCTCGGGGAAAAGGATGTGCGGAAGGTGGAAGAGGCCGGGGAGTCCCTGGGCCGCGCCCTGCTTGCCCTGGGCTTCGACGTGGACTTTGCCCCGGTTCTCGATGTGGACTCCAACCCGAAAAACCCCATCATCGGCGACCGGGCCTTCTCCTCCGACCCGGAGGAGGCAGGGACCAAGGCCTTGGCCTTTGCCCGGGGACTTCTCCGGGGGGGGATCCTTCCCTGCGGGAAGCATTTCCCCGGCCACGGGGACACGAGCCTCGATTCCCACGTCGATCTCCCGGTGGTCTTGGCCGATGCCGCCCTTCTCGAGAGCCGGGAGCTCGTCCCCTTCCGGATGGTCCTCGATCAGGAGATGCCCCTCATGATGACCGCCCACGTGGTCTACCCCGCCTGGGAAAAAGAGACCCCTGCCACACTCTCCCGCTCTATCGTGACAGGAATCCTCCGGGAGCAGATGGGGTATCGGGGGCTCGTTCTCTCCGACGACCTTCTTATGGCCGCAGTCGCCAGACGGGGTGTCGTCGAGGCGGGACTTTCGGCTCTCGATGCCGGGTGCGACGGCCTCCTTGTGCTGAAGAGCCGGAGCCAGGCACTGGCTCTGCATGAGGCTCTCGGGAAGATTCTTGCCGGGAACCCCGAACGGATTTTGCCGGCGCTCTCCCGGATCGAAGGCTGGTGGGCCCGGTGGGGAGCGTCACGATGAGTGGCAATGGTGAAAAGGAGAGCATCCTGACAGAGGAGCGGATCGAAGCCCTCTTTGATGCCCGGGGACTTCCTGCGCCCCACCCCGTTGAAATCGAGGAATGGCGTTCTCAAGCCCCCTCGGAGGCGGTTTTTTTTGAGAGGGTCTACTCCGGACTCAAGGATGCGGCCCTCGGATGGGCCCTGGAGTCCCGGGGGATCGATCTGGAGGGGATGAACGACGAGGATCGGAGCGACCTTCTGTCCCAGTTTGGGGGAGAGGTCCTCGATCTTGCTCCGGGGGACCTGCTAATGCACGTCCTTGAGGGGATGGCACGCCTTCTGGTCCGCGAGATCGAGGAGGAGGACTCTCCCATCCTGAGGCTTACGCGGCTTACGACCCCTCCCTACCAGGACTATGCCCTGGCTTGGGCCGACTACCCCCAGAAGATTTTTCCGTGCAAGGACGGCTCGGCAGAGTTCGAAAGGCATGTGCTCCGCGGAGTCGAGCGGGCCTTTTCGCATCTGGGGAAGAAGATCTCCCGATCCCGGCTGGCAAACGATCTGCGCGAGGCGAGACGGCTCATTCGGGAGGAGAAGCGGAGGGTGCGGGCGCAGGAGGCCCTGGAGAAACGCCGGGAGAGAAGCTTCCGGATGTGGGTGCGCTCCCTCTGGAGCGAGCGGGTGGTCAGGCGTGAGCTGGGGCTAAAACCCCGGGAATTTTCCGCGTGGGTCGAGGATGGGCGCATCCCGGTGCTCCTCCGGATCGAGACGGTCCGGGACGGAAGGATGCGCGAGCAGATCCTGTTCGATCCGGAAACAGTCCGCCGGATCACTCCGGCGATGATCGCCCGTTGGCGGCGCGCCGCCGAAAAAAATCCCTGAAGGGCTCCTCTGTCCTTCCCCGGATCTCCCGGGAACCCTCCCCGAAACTATAGGTCCTTGACGGTCAGGGAAGGGGTGAAGCCGGTCAGGCCTGTGCGAAGGAGCGGGATTGTCCTCCCCTCTAGACGTCTCGGGAGGGGCTGTCTTCCCGGGACCCCCGGGCCCGTTGGCACGCCTCAATGAAGGCCGCCAGAAGGGCCCGGCTGACCGGATCCTCCCTGTCCATCCGCTCTGGATGCCACTGGACCCCCAGAAAGAACGGATGGCGGCCGTCCCGAACGCCCTCGATCAGGCCATCCTCCGGGCTTGTCGCAACCACCTCGAGATCCTTTCCCACCCGCTTGATCCCCTGATGATGGAAGCTATTGACCGTCGCCTGACCGGCTCCCGCAATCTCCCGAAGGTAGCCCGTAAGATCGGCCGCATGGGGGCGATCCCGATGATGGACCGGCCCCGGCCGCTCCGACGGAAGGTCCTGGAATAGGCTTCCCCCCCTGTAAACGTTCATCGTCTGAAATCCCCCGCAGATTCCGAGGACCGGAACCTTTTTTTCTTCTGAAAGCGCGAGGAGGGAAAGCTCGAGCTCCACCCGGCGGGGATCCATCCACTCTCCCGGGAAGTGGGTCTGCTTCTCACGGTAGAAGTGCGGAGGGATATCGGGGCCGGAGCCGGAGAGGACGATTCCGTCGAGAAAGTCCCAGTCGGCGGGGGCGAAGCGGACAGAAAATGGCAGGAGGACGACCCGGGCTCCTGCCCCCGCAAGGTAGGCGACGTAGGATTCCTTGATAAAAAAACGCGCCTCCCGATCGGAATCGGAAGGCGCGTAGTCTGTTGTCATGCCAACAAGAAGAGGTCTCTCCATGAGACGGTTCTCCTAGGCCTCGTGAGGAACCGGGCTTGTCCGCGACGGGCGATCCGTGAGTGCGGGACGATGGGAAGAGACGGGGCGACCTCCGCCTCCGACTCCGGCAGGCCTGTCGCGACGCCATTCGGGCCGGGAGGAAGCACCCTCAGTACGGTCGGATCTAAACCCTCCACGGGATCCCGGACGGGCTCCGCTCGTTCCTTCAGGCCGCGAGGAACGTTCTCCTCTGAAGCCGCCAGGCCGGGGGCCGGCGGGCCGGAAAGGACGATCTCCTCGGGCTTGGGGGGGAGGCGAGAGGGGGGAGACGGGCACGGAGGATCCTACCAGCCGCTCGATATCGCGGAAGAGGTTCCGGTCGGCAGGGTGACAAAAGGAGATGGCGCGACCCGAGCGTCCGGCGCGACCCGTGCGACCGATCCGGTGGACGTAGTCCTCGGGGGATTGGGGAAGGTCGTAGTTGACGACGCAGGTCACCGTGTCGATGTCGAGACCCCGGGCGGCCACGTCGGTGGCGACGAGGATGCGGGTCTGTCCGGCACGGAACTTCGAGAGGACGCGATTACGCTGGGACTGGCTCTTGTCGCCATGAAGGGAATCGCTCGGGAATCCCTCGGCGAGAAGGGCGGTAGAGAGGTCTTCCGCGCCGCGCTTTGTCCGGGTGAAGATGAGGGTCTGCCCCTCGGTCGTTTCGGGTTCGGTGAGGATCGTCTTGAGGAGACCCCACTTCTGGGATCCGTGGTTGATGGTGACCACCTCCTGTTCGATCGAGATCGGGGGAGCGCTCGAGGTTTCGAGGCGAATAAGAACGGGATCCTTCTGGTAGGTCTTCGTCAGCGCCTGGATCCTTGAAGGAAGGGTGGCGGTGAAAAGAAGGGTCTGCCGGTCAGGATGAAGGGCCTTAAGGATGGTCTCGACGTCGGGAAGAAAGCCCATATCGAGCATCCGGTCGGCTTCGTCGAGAACGATGGTGTGGACGTTGGAAAGATTGATCGTCCCCCGCTGCATGTGGTCGATCAGGCGTCCCGGGGTGGCAATGACGAGGTCCCAGGGGCGTCTCAAGAAATCGATCTGGCGCCGCATGTCGGTGCCGCCCACGAGGAGGACCGTCCGGCTTTTAAGATACTTTCCGTACTCGCGTGCGGACCGCTCGATCTGTCCGGCGAGCTCGCGGGTGGGGGAGAGGACGAGGATCTGATGGCGCGTGCGGTTTCCTTGAGCCCGCTTGTTGCGGTGAAGGGAGGGCAAAAGGAATCCGCCGGTCTTTCCCGACCCCGTCTGTGCGACGCCCAGAACATCCCGTCCTTCGATGATGGGGGGGATGGTCTGACGCTGGATCGGGGTGGGGGAGTCGTGTTTGAGGTCGGAAAGAGCGCGCAGAAGATCCGGATTGAGGCCAAGGGTCTCAAATGACATTGTTGCTCCTAGCAGAATGAACGTTCGTGAGTGTGACGGCGGGGATCCCGGGAGGAAGTCGTGCTCCTGATAAGGGAGCGTTCCCGGCACCGCGGCGCCTCTGCCCAGGACAATGAAAAAAAAAGGGCAGATTTCGGACGCCGAAGGACCTGTTTTCTCCAACAGAGTGCCGGGAATGATCAGCGGGGGTTGAACGAGCGGTCGGACACGAGTCCATCTGGCAGGGTCAATACCTTGAATCCGGCAAATTCGGCGCATTCTTGCGCAGCGATACACAATCCACGATGCCCGACGTATATCGAG
>DAHXNG010000094.1 GCA_027366615.1 Nitrospirota bacterium
ATTTGCCCGACGTGTATGTCGAGCGCCGACCTAACGGGCCTTTTTTGCGACCTCCTCCATGATCCCCTGTGCCTCCGCAAGGATCTCCTCAAGATGCGCGGGGCTTTTTCCGCTTTCGGCATAGACCTTGACGATCTCCTCCGTTCCGGAGGGCCGCACGGCAAACCATCCCCCCTCCGTCTCGACCTTTAGACCCCCGATGGGGGCTCCGTTGCCCGGGGCGGCGGTGAGGACCCGGAGGACGCGGTCGCCGGCTACGCTGTCTATGGACAGGGCCTCCGGGGTCAGGGCTCCCACGGCTTTTTTGAGGGCGCTGTTCGCCACGGCGTCGATCCTTTTGTAGAAGAAGGCGCCGAATCGCTCCTCAAGCTCCTGGTAGGCCCGTCCGGGCTCGATTCCCGTGACCGCCGTCATCTCGGCCGCCGCCAGGGCCGGAACGATCCCGTCCTTGTCCGTCGTCCAGACGGTGCCGTCCCTTCGAAGGAAGGAGGCGCCGGCGCTCTCCTCCCCCCCGAAGCCCAGGGAGCCGTCGAGAAGGCCGTCGACGAACCACTTGAACCCCACGGGGACCTCCACGAGCCTCCGGCCGAGAGAGTCCGCCACGCGGTCGATCATCCGGCTTGAGACCAGGGTCTTGCCCACCCCGGCCCCCTTCGGCCACCCGGGCCGGTGGGAGAAGAGATAGGAGACGAGAACGGCCAGATAGTGGTTGGGGTTCATGAGCCCCGCCGAGGGAGAGACGATCCCGTGGCGGTCGCTGTCGGTGTCGCAGGCGGCGGCGATGTCGTAGCGGGAGGCCATTTTCAGAAGGCCCGCCATGGCGTAGGGGGAGGAGGGGTCCATGCGGATCTTGCCGTCGTGGTCGACCGGCATGAAGGCGAAGGTGGGGTCGACCGTCTCCCGCACCACCGTGAGGGCGAGTCCGTACTTTTCTGCAAGGCGACCCCAGTAGTGGACGGAGGCCCCTCCAAGAGGGTCGATGCCGATCCGGACACCGGAGCGGGCGATCGCCTCCATGTCGATCACATTCTGAAGGTCGGCGATGTAGGCGGAGAGAAAGTCCCGGCGCGAGACCGTGGGAGCGCGGAGCGCCTGCGCAAAGGGGATCCGGCGGACTCCGGAGAGCCGGTCGGCGATGAGTTTGTTGGCAAGCGTCTCGATCTCCCGGGTGAGGGCCGGGTCGGCCGGACCGCCGGAGGGGGGGTTGTATTTGAATCCGCCGTCCTCGGGAGGGTTGTGGGAGGGGGTGATGACGATCCCGTCGGCCAGGCCCCGGGGAGGGGCCCCCGAAGAGGGGCGGTTGGCGGTGAGGATGGCGTGGCTGATCGCCGGCGTCGGTGTCGGTTCGTCCCCTTCCGAGATGACGGTCGTCACTTGGTGGGCGGCGAGGACCTCGAGCGCCGCGGCGAATGCTGGCCGGGAGAGGGCGTGGGTGTCGCAGCCGACGAAGAGGGGACCGTCGATGTGGCGGTTTTTGCGAAGGCGGCAGATGGCCTCGGTGACGGCCAGGATGTGGTCCTCGTTGAAGGAGGCGGAGGAGGCCGACCCCCGATGGCCGGAGGTGCCAAATGAGACCTGCTGGGCCGGATTGTCGGAGTCGGGGTGGAGGGCGAAAAAGTCGGTGACGAGGCGGGGAATGTCGACCGTCTGCCCGGGGGGAAGGGGGTGGCCTGCGAGGGGGCTAACCGGCATGGGAGACTCCTTTTTTGGGGGGGATGTGGGCGAGGATGTCCATCTCCAGAAGATCGGCGATATGGGCGACCGAGAGGTCGGGGGCCGGGTAGGCGGCCAGGATCGCCGGGTCTTCGGCATAGTGGCCCTGGCGGGGAAAGACGGTCGTGACCCGGTCGCCCCAGGCGTTCTTCATGGCCGAAAGGATCTTCAGCTTGTCGTCGATCACGACGTAGTGGGCCGCCGGATAGTGGGCCTCGATGTCGTCGGTCATCTCCTCTTTGTGGATGTAGATGAGGACGTGGCCCCCGGCGGCCTTCCAGAGGCCGGAGCGTTCGATCTTTCTGGGCTGGAAGACGGCGTCGCCGTCGGAGAGGATCACGACCTGGCCGAAGCGGGCAAGGTGGGCGATGACATCGAGCGCCTTCGGATGGAGGAGGGTCTCGAAGGGGTAGTCGACCATCCACGAACTCATGCGCAGGATGCGGGGATCGTGGAGATCCTCCTCCCGATAGAGCTGGAGTGCGCCCAGGTAGTCGGCGTAGCCGATCTTTCCCCAGCGGTCGAGGAAGATCTCCCAGTAGCGGGTTCGCGCGGCATGGCCGTGGTCCTCTTCAAGGTGGGCCACCAGAGCGCTCTGGAGGCGGTCGTTATCGAGGAGGGTGTTGTCGACGTCGAGGAGAAAGACCCGTTCGCTGTTCAATGAAGGCTCCCTTTTGTAAGGTCAGGTTGTAAGGTCAGGCTCCCTGAGGGTGAAGTCGGAAAACTCAAATCCCGGAGCCACCGTGCAGGTGGCCAGGCTATGCTCCCCTTCCGAGCGGGCCCGCTGCCAGGCGCCGGCGGGAACGACCCCGACTATGGAGTCGGCGTCGCCGCCCGTGCCCTGACGGCCAAGA
>DAHXNG010000012.1 GCA_027366615.1 Nitrospirota bacterium
GGGCGCATGTTTCAGGGCTGTCGAAGATGTGTTTGAGAGAGAGAAGTGCCAGGATCGCCTCTACATCGTCGAACTGGGTCCGGATCTCCTCGTCCTCGATCCGACGAAGATCGATAACGGGAAGGACAAAGTCGGGATTCACCGCCAGAAGCTCCGACGGTGGCTTCAGTACGTCGGAGAGCCTCGAAGGAAGAGTCCAGGGGCGCTTCCCGTGGTAGAAGAGGACGGGCAGAAGTGGGAGAGGCGTTCGATCCTCCTTCTGCTCCCGGATCCAGAGTCCGCAGAGATAATGGGCGATCTGAAAGTGGCTTCGGGGATCGGGGAAGCTCTTGTGCTCCACGATCAGATGGATCCGGGTCTCCTGGTCGCCAAATCGGGCCGAGAAGGCCAGATCCATGAGAGAGGCGTCAAGACCCACCCCCACAGACTCCGAGGCCATGAGCACAAGAGATCCGGGGTCGAGAAACGCGGAAAGGTCGGAGGGGAGAAAGGCATTAAGAACGGCCCCCAAACGGTCTGGCCGTCCCAGGGTCGACTTGAAGAAGCGGTCGTGCAGTGCGATGTCGTTCATTGATAATCTTTCATTTATTGGTTATTTTTAAAACATAAAAAACGAGCCCCCATTATCGAAAAGACAATGGAAAATATCAAGAAGAAATACGGGGGGAGGCGCATCGAACTTGTCGATCAGAACTGTGACCCAGACCGAGATCCCGAACTTGCCTCGGGGAACCTGACGAGGGGCGGGAGGAGCGATCGCGATCCTCGGCGTGTTCTGGCATGAACAGGTTTTCCGGTACCGGGGTTGGCGGAATTTCCGCTTGCAGGCTTTGACCGAGATCTCGATTGATGTCGGTCTCCTCCGGGAAGCCGTAGGGGACAAAGGGGGCGTGGCAGGAGGGGCAGTTTTTTTCGGAGGACTCATGAACCTCGACGGAGGCGGGAAGCTCTGTCTGACGTGTTCGCCCCGGGCTCTTTTAGCCGGGCTGATGTTCTTTTTTACTCGGTCTGCCGCTCCCCGGGCTCCTCGAGGTGCATCAACTCTTTCTCCTCGGCAGGCGACAGAGGAGGCACTGAAGCCTCCGGATCGCCTGCGGGCTCTCCTTCCGATGCCTCCTCGGGAGAAGAAGGATCGTCGTGGCCTATGGGGCATCGCAAGGCAAGATGAATGCTTCCTCGGGAGATTTGTTTCCAAGGGTTTTTTTGGATCGATGGACCCCCGGAAGAAAGATGTGATAGCCTTCTCATCGGCACGCTCCTCTTCCGGAAAAGTCGAGGTCGGGATCTCCCCGGGGCGGCTCTGCCGTGCCGTATATGCCTTCTCTTCAAGACGTTCCTCCTTCCGGCCCGAGGAGTCCTTAATCCATGTCCAAGACAATCGTCGTCGCTCTTCTGATCATTTTTGTCGTCGGGGGACTCCTTCTCCTATGGGCGATCCTTCGCTCTGTCCGCGTCGGGCAGGGGGGGCGTCCAGGCGAGGGGGGAGAAAGGGAAGAGCTTCTCCGTTCGCTTCTCCGGGAGGAGTTCTTGTCCCTGTCCCGCCAGGAGGAAGAGCGCATGCGGGCCCTTCGGGGAGAGATCTCTGAGAGCCTTCGGGGTCTGTCCGACTCTCTTGCCCAGGCACTCTCCCTCCAGGGAGACCGCCTCATGAACCGGCTGGGAGAGTCGGCGCTTCTCCAGGAGCAGTTTTCCACGACGCTCCGGGGAGAGCTCTCCGGGAATATCGCGGTCCTTGCCGAGAAGAACGAGCGGAGCATGACGGAGCTTCGGCAGGCAGTGGAGGGCCGGCTCGATGCCCTTCGGGTGGAGAACTCCCAGAAGCTCGACCAGATGAGAATGACGGTCGACGAACGTCTTCAGAAGACTCTTGAGACACGGCTGGGAGAGTCTTTTACCAGGGTGGTCGAACAGCTTGAACGGGTTCACAAGAGTCTGGGTGAGATGCAAAGCCTTGCGGTAGGCGTCGGGGACCTCAAACGGGTGCTCTCGAACGTGAAGGCCAGGGGAATGCTCGGAGAGGTTCAGCTCGGAGCCCTGCTTGAGCAGTTTCTGGCTCCCGAGCAGTTTGTGAAGAATGTCCGGATCAAGCCCCAGAGCCAGGAGCGTGTCGAGTTTGCCATCCGCCTCCCCGGAAAGGCCGCCGGCGATGAGGAAGGATCGGAGGTCCTCCTTCCTGTCGATGCCAAATTTCCCGTCGAAGACTATGAGCGCCTTCAGCTTGCCGTAGAGGCGGGCGACTCCGAAGGAATCGCCCGGGCGACTAAGGATCTTGAATCCCGTATCCGCTCCCAGGCCCGGACGATCCGGGAAAAATACGTCGACCCGCCAAAGACGACCGACTTCGCCCTCCTGTTTCTTCCGACTGAAGGTCTCTTTGCGGAGGTTTTGCGGATCCCCGGCCTCTTCGAGCAGATTCAGCGAAGCGAACACATTACCCTGGTCGGGCCGACCACCCTGTCGGCCATTCTCTCGGCCCTTCAGATGGGATTTCGTTCGCTTGCGATCGAGCGCAGGTCGGGCGAGGTCTGGCGGATTCTGGGAGCTGTCCGCCACGAGTTCACCCTCTACAACGAAGTCGTCGAGCGGCTATCTTCCCAGCTCTCGACCGCCGCGCGGCAGGTGGACAAGCTTGGAACCCGGACCCGGGCCATGCACAGGAAGCTTCGGGAGGTCGAGACCCTCCCCGAGGCGGAGGCGCGGGAGATTCTTGGGGAGGCGTTACCCGAGGAAGTCGCGGGAGATCCCCCGGAGGATTTGGTGACAGGCGGAGGGGAAGGTAGCGAGGCCCGGAAGGAGGAGGTCAGGTGAAGGGAAGGACAGCGGTAACGGGAGTGTTGGTCGCTCTGGGGCTTTTTTTGGGTGGATACGGGAGCTGGCTTTTGAGCCAGCCCAAGGCGGTTCTCTCGGAGATCTCCCGGGCGAGCGGTCTGGTCCTGACGACAGGGGAGACCTCCGTGGGACTTCCCTACAGGCTGAAGTACGAGGATCTGACGGTAAGTGCAGGGGGAGTGCAGGGGAATTCGGCCGATGCCCTCTCCCTCAGCTTCGGCCGGCTCGTCCTCACCGCCCTGGGCCTCCATTCCGCCCGAGTCGCCTTTTCCGACCTTACGGTTCGCAGTCAAAACCCCCTGACCAACATGCTGCTCTCCGCCGTCGGCGTCCGGAAGGGATCGGTCGTCGTCCGGGAGACTCCCGGGAAGATCCTTCTTCCCAGTATCGAAGCCTCGGATACCTCCCTCACGATTCTCGGGAAGGGGGAGATCGACCGCATTCCCTCGGGAGAGATCTCCCGCTTCGAGTTCACCTTCGACCTCGAGGCCCGGGGTCCCCTTGCGGGATTCCTCGGGACAGGCCGCCAGAGCGGACGGCTCTGGGGAGGGGAGGGCGAGTCCCACCTGGTCTTCGGAGGACGTCAGGTCTTTTGAAAGATTGCAGGATGCTCCCTCATGAGGGCGGGTCCCCGGCTCCCCCCCTCTTGCGTCGGGCCGGGCGAGCGGAGCCGCTTCGGGCAAGGGGCCGGGCCCGAACCCGGGCAATTCTCTCGCCCGCACTCTTCCTGTGGCCTGTTCTGACCATCCTTTTCTGGCTCTCCCAGACCGACCGCGCCCTGGCCTATGCGGGCTTCTCCCGGAGCTACGACCTTCCCTGCGCCTTCTGTCATATCCAGTGGCCCAAGCTTTCCGACGAGGGGAATTTCTTCCGCGACCGGGGCTTCATGCTCTCAACCACGGGCGAGGCGAACGGTCTCGACCTTCTCTTTTCCCGGCCGGAGCAGCAGGACTACTTTCCCATCGGCTTCCACATGACGATGGCCTATGGGGGGCAGGCTCTTTACGGGGTGGCAAGCCCGGGCGAAAAAACGACGGTGGGGGACGGGAACCCCTCGAAGATGGCCCCCGTGGTCATCGGCGGAAACGGATCCCCCTCCGGGGGCTCCTGGGCCAATGGCGCCCTCGCCCCGACCCCCTGGACGATCCTCTCCGGAGGACTCCTGTCTCCATGGATCTCCTTCTGGGTCGAGCCGGGGGTCGCGGGTCCGGTCGTCGGAAAACCCTCCTTTTCTGTATCGAGCCTCTGGGTTCGCTTCGACGCCCTCCTCGGGACGACGCTTCTCAATCTCTATGCCGGGGAGACAAGCCAGGACAGCCCCTTCTCGAACCGGCGGGCCCTTCAGAAGGGGGCGGGGACTCCGTATCTCATGTACGACTACCTGCCCGGCTCCCCCGAGGTTGTCACCAACAGTTCGATGTCGTCCCTTTCGGGATACGGGACCCTGGTTCTTCCCGCCTACTACGATGCCGACCGCTTCCAGATGAAAAACGACCATACCTCCCTTCGCTACTTCGGCTATTTTTTCGAGAACGGCTGCGGAAGCGACCGCTCCTTCTCCCTCGATCCCTGCGAGAGCCGGCTTTCGATCTCCCTCATGCCGAACTCCGGGCTCTATGGCAATCCCGACGCAGCGAGCTCCCAATCCGCTGCCGCCGCCTCAGGGATCCCGGCCGAGAACAGCGGGATCTCGCTCTTTGCCCACCTGACGCAGTCCTTTGGAGGATGGGGAGCGACAAACGGGGAAAGGGTAGGGCTCTTCTCCCTGGTGGGGGAGTCGGCCCTCTCCCTCTCCGGGGGGGCGGGGGCCTCTCCTAACGGTCTCTACCACCGGGAAGGGGTCGATCTCTCCCTCAACCCCCTGCCGGACGGGGGGCTCAATATCTTCGGCGCCTGGGAGATCGCCTCCGATCCGGCGTCCGCCCTGGTTGCCAATCCGGCCCTCTTTGGCCCCGGAGTGGGGGCTGTCTCGGGCCTCTCCTACATGGCGTGGTTTGCCGAGGCCGACTACCAGCCGGTTTTTCCGGGAGCTGTCGAGGAGACCGGGTCGGGGTCGGACATGGTCGTTCTGACGGCAAACCAGGTGAGCATGCTGAGCCAGCCGGTCTTTTCCGGGATCGCGGGACAACTCCCGGGAGACTTCGACAACGCGCTTTCCTTCGGGGTGGCCGACCGCTACTGGCTCTACGGGGGCTCCCGGACAGCCATCTCCCTCTTTGCCGAATGGCAGTGGCTTCTCAACGTGGGGGTGGGGTCGATTCTCGCCAAGGGCGGGACGGCGCTCGAAGGCTACGGGACGGCCCAGGGGGTCTTTTCCAATGGCGGTTTTTCGAACGTCACATCGAATGCCTTCATCGCAGGGGTGGACCTCTCCTTCTGAGACTCCCGGAAGCTGGACGGGAAGGGCAGAGAGTCGAAGGGAAGTCAAAGTTTTCGCAGATTTTCGGTTGACTTTTTCCCCAAAGATTCCTACAATCTTTCGTCGAGTGCCACGATCGAGACTCGGCTTTCAAGTGTTGTCTTTCAGGAAAAACGTGCGGGACCCTTCCGCATGGCATCACGTCATGTTCCGGGGCCGTAGCTCAGCTGGTTAGAGCGCTGGCCTGTCACGCCAGAGGTCGCGGGTTCGAGCCCCGTCGGCCCCGCCATTTTTCCTGTTCCATTCGTCTGCATGGTCGACTCCGGGCCGTTTCTGAGGGCCGCGTATCGGTGTCGCATGGGTCTGCTTCTGCAAGCTAATGGGTTTAGGTTTCTGCAAGACAATGAGGTCGCTCTCCGGTGCCAATTCCGGATCCTTCTGTTGCCACTGCCGTAGGGGGCTCCTTGCGCCAGCTCGAGTTCGGGTCTTTTCCTGCCAGACATCCCCGCCTTTTTCGTGCGGGACGCCTTGAAGGAAAGTACCTGGAACGTGTTCCTTTCCTTCCCCTCCTTCCCTCCTCCAAGGACATATTTCAATGAATCTTTTCAACTTCATCAACCAGATCAGCCTTCTGGCCGAAATCGTTCTTGGGTTCCTTATCTTTCTCTCCTCTCTTAGCTGGGGCGTCATCTTCTACAAGTGGTACGTCCTTTCCAAGACGAACAGCGAGAACCGCGGATTCATCAAGTCGTTCAAGAAGGTCGACCGATTTTCCCGTCTCTATCAGGATGCGGGGGACTTCCGGCGATCGACCCTGGCCTTCATGTTCCGGAGCGCCTACGAAAAGATCCGGGGGATCGAAGAGCGAGCGGCAAGTCGCGGCGAAGGATTGCGGGAGACCGATCTCGAGATTGTCCACCGGACCCTTCTCCAGGCTCGCCAGGAGGAGCTGACCCGTCTCGAGTCCTATCTGCCGATTTTGGCCACGACGGCCAATATTTCTCCTTTTGTGGGGCTTTTTGGAACGGTCTGGGGAATCATTCACGCCTTCCGCGATATCAGCCACCAGTCGTCCGTCAGCATCGCCTCGGTTGCTCCCGGGATCGCCGACGCGCTTGTCACGACGGCCGCCGGCCTTTTTGCGGCCATCCCGTCCGTGATCGCCTACAACTATTTCCTCCAGAGAATCCGGACCGTCGAGTCGCTGGCGGAGTCCTTCAATATGGAGCTTCTGAACCTGATGGCCGAAGGGCGCTGGAAGGAATAACTCTTCTGGCACTCCTTCGGCCGCGTCATTCCGAGCGGGAGAGTTCGTGAAATTCGAGTCGGGATCCAAGCGCGACCGCATGCTGTCCGAGATCAACATGGTGCCCTTCATCGATGTTGTTCTCGTTCTCCTGATCATCTTCATGGTGACGACGCCCCTCCTCTATCGCGGCCTCAAGATCAATCTTCC
>DAHXNG010000033.1 GCA_027366615.1 Nitrospirota bacterium
TGGCCCGCACCGTTCACGACGGCTCCTACATCGATTTTCTCGAAGGGCTCTCTCCCGCCTCCCCGTCGGCTCCACTCGACGCCGACACCCAGGTGGGAGGGCCGACCGTAGTGGCCCTCCGGGAGACTCTCGGGGCGGTACGATCCCTTGCTGGGACAGCGCCCGGGAGATCGCGGAGGTGCTTTCTCGCCATGAGGCCCCCGGGCCATCACGCCCACTCGGGCGGAGGGATGGGGTTTTGCGCCATCAATCCCCTCTCCATCCTCCTGGCGGCACGGCAAAGGGCAAACCCGCAGGAGCGCATCGCCATCTTCGACTTTGACGTCCACCATGGAAACGGGACTGCCGATATCGTCGGCCGCCTCCCCGGCCGCGACCGGATCCTCTTTGTCAGCACCCATCGCTACCCCTTCTATCCCGGGACCGGTTCCGGCCGGGACAATCATGAGGGGCCGCAGGGCGAGGGGGTTCTCGACATCCCTCTACGGTCGGGGACAGACGACGAAGACTACCGGGAGATCTTCGAGGATGTGGTCCGGCCCCGCTTCGCGGCCTTTGCTCCTCAGACCGTACTGGTGAGCGCCGGCTTCGACGCCCATAGGGACGATCCCCTGGGAGACATGGCCCTCACAAAGGAGAGCTACCACCGTATCGGGCGCTGGCTTGGGGAGACAGCCCCCGGGCTTTGCGTGGCCTTTCTTGAGGGCGGCTATAATCTTCACGCCCTTCGGGACTCCTCCCGGGCCTTTCTCTCGGGGTGGTTCGAGGACTAGAATAAGGGGCGATCCGGGTCGCACTGGATCGCCTGGGCGCCTTTGTGTGACCGGGCTGATCTGTTGGCTTTGTTGTTGGTGGGAAGGATCCGGGGAGGGGAGAGTGGGGGAATCGACAGAAGATCTTCTGTCCGGCTTGAAGGCGGGGACGCGGACGCTCGTCCTGCGGGTCCCTGTCGTCTCGGTTGCGATGGAGGACGGAAAAAACGAGTGGTGCTTCGCCCCGGAGGAGGAGGATCTCCGGGAGATGGAGCGGCTCGGGGAGATCCTGTCGCGATGGGAGGAGGCGGTTGCTCCTGCCATGAGGGTGCTCCATCCCGATCGGGAGGGGGAGATCTTGGAGCTCTTCCGGATCGTCCGGGCGAAGCTCCTTTTAAATCGCCCCAACAAGTATTTTTTTGGATATTTCCGTCCCGGCGGATCCTCCGACGATGGCCGGGACTTCTACCTCACGACCTTCGACCGGACGCTTTCCCACCTGGCCGGTCTGGCGCGCAAAACTGCGGAGGACTCTCCGGAAAGGAGGGCCTCCGGACCCTTTAAAGGACCCTGACATGGAACCCCCTTACCAGAACGGCTGTTGCGACTCCTGCGGGCGGACGAACGTTGTCCTTTACAAACTCTCCCTGGGCCACGACTTTTTCGACCGACCCTACGACAGGCTTTCGGCCACCGGAGATATGTCCCCCCGCTGGTACTGCGAGGAGTGCTCCCGGGAGAAGGACTTCCAGCGGGATGTAAGGGTGATCCGGGAGGAGTTCTCAAAGCTCCGGGAAGGGCAGGCTTCCTATCTTGACGACCGGGCGGCATTTGTCCGGGCTCGGGCGCGGATCGCCGCGATCGACCAGACGGTGAAGAAGGGGCGGAGCCCCCACGTCATCCTCGTGCCCCGGGAGGTGGCCCATCTGCTGATGGAGATCGACTCCTGGGCCGATGATCGCGGGATCGGGAACGGGGCGTCTTGAGGGTGGCGGGAGAAGGCGGGATAGGATGGGCGAGGAGATGACGATGGACGACATGGTACAGCTGGACGAACTTTCGGAAAAAGAGGCGGGGCTTTCAGCTCCCGAGAGGGAGGGGGCCCGGAAGATTCTGCGGGCGCTGGCGGCAGGGGGCCGGGAGATGGCGGGGCTTCTGGCCTCGGGACCGCTCAAGGGGCTTACCGGTGCCTCCGGTGTGGTGAACGTGCAGGGAGAAGAGGTCCAGACCTTCGACGAGATTGCCCAGGAGGTCTTTACCCGGACGCTCCGGGAGACCGGGGCGGTCCGGTGTCTCGTCTCGGAGGAGCGGGAGACGCCCGAGATCCAGAACGGGGGCTCCGGTCTCTTTCATGTCGCCATGGATCCCCTCGACGGATCCTCCAACCTGGCCATTTCGGGGCCGGTCGGCTCGATCTTCTGCGTCTTCCGTCCTTCCGCGGGGGAGCCGGCCGATCCTTCGGCCGCGGTTCTCCTGTCGGTTCCGTCGCCCGTCTTTTCCGCCTACGTCCTCTACAGCGTCTCGACCCTCCTTGTCGTCTCGTTTGGCCGGGAGGTGAGGCAGTTCGCCCTCGACCCCGCCCGGGGCGAGTTCCTTCCCCTTCCCGGAACGGTGCGTTTTCCGGGTGACGGGGGACAGATCGTGAGCCTGAACGCCGGAAACGCCTCCCGGTGGAGGGAGGGGGACCAGAGCTATCTTCGCTCGCTCTCCGGGGTTCCCTACAGCGCCCGGTATGTGGGCGCCCTCGTCATGGACTTTCACCGGAACCTGCTCAAGGGGGGAATCTACCTCTATCCGGGAGATATGCCGAAGGGGGGCTCGGGGGGGCACCCCGAGGGAAAGCTCCGTCTTCTCTACGAGGCGATCCCCATGGCAATCATCGCCCGGGCGGCGGGAGGGGAGGCGGTCGACGGGACCCGCCCCATTCTCGATGTTTCGCCGGTCCACATCCACCAGCGGGTTCCTCTCGTCGTGGGTTCGCGTTCTCTGGTGGAGGACTATCTTCGCATCTCGGCCTCCCCTTCCTAAAGGGGAGGGTCTTCTTCTTAAGGAGCCTCTATCCCCCCGCCGGAAGCCGGATGGCAAGAAGGCGGGGCCGGCTCATCTCCTCCATCGCATAGGCGATCCCCTCGAATCCGCTTCCCGACTCCTTGACCCCTCCATAGGGCCAGTGGTCGAGCCTGTAAGTGGGAATCTCGTTGATCA
>DAHXNG010000049.1 GCA_027366615.1 Nitrospirota bacterium
CGGGTCTCCTTGTCGACGAAGTCCATCAGATCGTTGTAGCTCTTGACCAGGGCGCCCACGTTCGTCTTGATCGTCTTGGTGTTGTGGACGATCGAGGCGGTGGTCGGTGTGGGGCCTGTCGTCTGGCGAAGGTGGATGACCGCCCCCGGGATGGCATCGGCCACGTCGTTCGACTCCGACTGGACCGGGACCCCGTTCACATTCAGGTGGGCGAGGGAGGCCTTCTGGACGGTCTTGAAGGTAAAGTTCAGCCCTTCCTGCTCCATCACCCGGAAGTTCATGCCGTTCTTTGTGGAAGAAAGCGAGAGGGAGTAGGGGGCGTCCGGGGCGCCTGTCCTCATCACCATGGCGTGGATGCCGATATGGGCATCGTTGATGGCACCGGCGAGACTTTCGAGGGTGAACCCGGTGCTCTGGTCGATGCGGACGGACTTGATCTTTCCTCCCACCATATGGTCGCCGATCAAGAATGTCAGTGTGGCGTGGGAAAAGGCTCCGTCCGGAGGAATATTGAGGACGGAGGTCCTGTCCTTGTCGGGGACGCCCGAAGAGACAAGAACGCCCGGCCGGGCAAGCGAGTTGACGGAGACGCTGTAGGAACCCAGGGAGGACCCGGGACCCGGCGTGACGGTAAAGGCGGCATGGGGGGGCACCACGCTCTTGAAGGCATTGAAGTCCTGCCTGAGGTGGAGATTGCCGGCAGACTTCAGAAATCCGTCCAGCTTCTGCTGGACCTGCCTCCAGATGGCGGACTTCCCCTGGAGATCCGCCTGGTGCTGCTGCATCTGCTCGAGGGGAATGGCCGCTGCCTGAAGATTGGCATTGACAAGCTTTTCCGTGTCGAGCCCCTGCGAGAGGGCGGACATGTTGGTGATCCGCATCCGGCGGGGGGCGGGTGCCCCTCCGTCGGCGCCTGGAATCGACCCGGAAATACCGCTCAACACCCACCTCCATCCCCGGACCGCCTCAGGAAGGGGACTTCCCCTCCCCGGGACGATCAAAGGAGTCCTGGTTCGACGCTATTTAATGCCACTGACAAAAATAGGATCGGCCGGCGAAACCGCCGGCCGAACCCTAGGCCCGACGGGCGGGCCTAGCTAAGGGAGCAGTTTGATGGCTGCTTGTGGAATCAGGTTCGACTGGGCCAAAACTGCGGCACCAGACTGCGACAGAATCTGCCGCTTGGTGAACTTGGCCGTTTCTCCGGCGAAATCCACGTCACGGATTCCGGCACGGCTGGCCTGAACGTTTGTGCTTGCGGTGTTCAGGTTCCGGACTGTCCATTCCATCCGGTCCTGGATGGCACCGATGTTACCCTGCAGCTCGTTGATCTTGTCGAGCGCCTTGTCGAGCTGGTTCACCGAGTTCTTGGCATCGTTGCGGTTCATGATGTCTGTCCCTGCAACACCCAGCGCTTCGGAGTCGACCTTGCCGACCTTGACGTGCAGACGGTCGCTGAAGGAGGTGTAGATACCCACATGGAACTTGAAGTCCGGATGGCTCCCGTCGAGGAGCTTCATTCCGTTGAAGTCGGTCACCTTGGCGATACGGGTGATTTCCGATTTCAGATGCTGGTATTCCTGGTTCAGCACCTTGAGGTCCTTCGGCGAATAGGTGCTGTTGGCGGCCTCGATGGCCAGCTGCCGCATCTTCAGGATAATGGTGTTATCCGTCTGAAGAGCACCGTTCGTCGTCTGCAGGAGGCTGGATCCGTCATTGGCATTCCGGATCGCCGCCGCATAGGACTTGACCTGTCCGCCCATACGCTGGGAGATCGCGTAGCCGGCCGGGTCGTCCGCGGGGCTGTTCACGCGGTACCCTGAGGAGAGCCGGTTGATGTGCTTCGCCAGAGCACGCTGGGTTTCGTTCAGGTTGTACTGGGCATTCATGGATGCCACGTTGTCATTGATGATCAATCCGCTCATCGTTCCCTCCTTGGTTTTATCGGCCTTATCCCTGGCCTTGTCCTTTTGTTACCCGGCGACGTGACCGGGGAGGCGATCCTCTTCGCCTCAAGGACCTCTTCGGCAGGGGGCCAAAAAAACTTTAGGGGGTCTCCGGATTTTTTTTCGGGAGGAAGACGGGCATGCGGAGCCATTCCTCCGATTCGGCAAGAATCACCTGACGACCGAGCCTTTCGGCTTCCCGCACGAGAAGGGGAGCCAGAAGGTTGGCCGTGCTCCCCTCCTCCCCGAAGGTCACGATCACCATGGCCGAGAGGTCGGCCGTCGCCACGGGGGCAAAAAACTCCCGGTCCCACTCGGGGAGGACGAGGCGGCTCATGTAGTCGGGCACGAGAAGGGCCGGATCCATGACCACGAAGGCCAGGGCCGGATCATCGAGGGACTGGAGCCAGTAAAAGACCTGCTCCTCCCCTGTCTCGAGAAGAAGGAAACGGTGGGCCCCCGGGAATCCCGGGAGGCCATCGGGGAACCGGATCACCCCGAACTCCGGAACGGGGATCTCTCCGAAACGGGCCGTCATGAATGTCGACACCTTTTCCCTGCCCTCCTTCGGCGTATGGGGAACACCTCCCCCCACGCTCTCGCGCGAGCTTCCCGTCGCGTTGCGGTTCTCCTCCTCGATACGGCGAAGAACCTCGTCGCGATGGACCCGCACCCCGTCCGGAGCCTCGATTCCGATACGAACCGAGCTTCCCTTCACCTCGAGCACCACGACCCGGACCGACGGCCCGATGCTGATACCCTCTCCGCTTTTTCTTGTCAGGATAAGAATGGCGTCCCCCCTTCCCTGGGCCTTCCGTTTTTAGTGGAACAGCACGTTCTGGACGTTCTGGAGAATATTGCGGCTTGCCTTGGCGCTGACCTCGAGAAGATTCTGGGAGAGGGCCATACGGGAGGCGGCCTTCGGGATGTCCACATCTTCCGTCTGGCTCCGGAGGACCTTGAGGTCGGTCCGGTACTTCTCGAGTCGGGAGATGGTGGTCCGAAGCGCCCGCTCGTAGGTTCCAAGAACAGCCGAGCGTTCCGCGACCTTGCGAACCGCGCTGTCGAGCTCGCCGATCGCCGCCTGGATACCCTTGTCGTCGTTGCCCTTGAGGGCCAGGATAAAACGTCGCATGGCGGGAAAGGTCAGGTTGGCGCCGGGATTCTTCTTCGAGTCCCCGAGAAGCGTGTCCCCGGCGAGCGTCGTCTTGAGAAGTCCGGCCTGACGAAAGGAGGGGGTAAACCCTTGCTGGATGGTCGAGGTTTTGTGGTTGCCCTGGTAGGAGACCACATAGGGCTCTTCCTTTTTGGAGTCGGACATGAGAAAAGGCGGCACGCTGATATTGGTTCCGCCAAAGAGATACTGCTCCCCCCCCCGGGTGTTGGCCAGGGCCACCGTCTGCTCGAGAAGGCGCTCCGCCTCTTCGGCCGCGATTCGCCGGTCCTGGGAGTCCATCGTCCCGTTGGCCTGGCGGATGGCAAGCCCCTTCGCCCGGATCATGACATTGTCGACCTGGGTCAGGATGCTCTCCATGAGGGCAATACGGGTGGCGCCTTCCCTGGCGTTCTGGATGATCTGGCCGGTCACGGCCAGGGAACGGTTGACCCGGAGGACCTCGCTCATCGCCTCGGGGGCATCTCCCGGAGTATCGGCCCGGAGACCGGAGGAGACCCGCTTTTCAGCCTCATAGAGGGTCTCGGTGGCCCGGTCATGGTTGGCCATGAGAGAGCGGTCTGTCATCAAACCCGTCACGCGGATCATCGTCGTCTCCCTTAGCCGCTATTGGGCAGGCGGACCAGCGTGTCGAGTAGCCGGTTCACCATTTGTATCAGATTGGCGGACGCCTGGTAGGCCTTTTCGAAGCGGATGATCTTGGCCGACTCGTTGGCGATCGAGACGCCCGAAACGGACAATCGCTGGGTTTCGAGGCTCTGGGAGATGGCGACCTGGGCCTTGTCGTTTAACCGGGACTGGCGAGCCCAGGCCCCGATCTTGGCCACGCCCGAGGCGTAGTACTCATAGATGGAGGCGGGCTCGTCCTCTCCCGGAAAACGCAAATGTTTCTGCGAGAGGTAGAAAATCTTGTGGGCGTTTGCGTTGTCGCCCTCGTTGCTCCCCGGAGAGGCGGGAGACTCAGCCGCGGCCACATCGTCGGCGGTGAGGTTCGTGACGTCAAGATGGAGCGCCGTCCCGGCCACATGCGTTCCCCCGGAAACGGTAAAGCTCTCCGACCCCTTCTTGGGCGCCAGAACCCGGAGGGCATACCCACCGGCAGTGATCGAGGCGACCCCGTCCTTGACCACCCCGCTCCCGAGGAGAACGTGATCCTTGGCCGAATAGACCCGGACACCCGCCGCATCGGCCTCCACAAGGACGGAGGGAAGAACCGCCGACGCGTCCTCGACGTTGGCCACAAGCCCCCCCGAGCCGTCGCCCCCCGTTCGGGCAACCTCGACCGTGGGGGCAAAGAAGTTGACGCCGGTCTGTCCGGAGAGGCCAAAGCCCTTCGCATGGGCCGAATTGACGCTGTTGGCTACCTGGAAGGCCAGAAGGTCGAGATGGTGCTGCATGGACTTGATCTTGTGGTCGCGAACGTCGATGTAGCCCCCCAGGACCCCGCCCTTC
This sequence comes from Nitrospirota bacterium, assembly GCA_027366615.1. GTDB lineage: Bacteria > Nitrospirota > Leptospirillia > Leptospirillales > Leptospirillaceae > UBA4572. Next base: position 4,573 of record DAHXNG010000049.1, read on the forward strand.
ACCCGGTCGGTAATGTCGAGGGGAGGCCCCGATCGCGACGGCGGAGAGAAGGTGATCCGGTAGCGGTCGTGGACGGGATCGAAGACGGCGGCCATGTGGCCGACATGTTGCTCCGAAAAGGCCGACTGCCCTCCGAGATGGAGGTTCAGGGATCCGTCCTTGTCGTGGAAGAAATGGGCATTGGTGAGCCGGGAGATCTCCCCCGCAATCCGGGCCCGCTCATCGAGAAATGTGTTGGGATCCTCCCCCCTCCCGCGGGCGGCAAGGATACTGTGGTTCAACACGGCGATCCGGGCAATGCGGGTATTGATCTTCTTGACCTGGTCCTCGATCTGGTGTCCGAGGCGGTTTCTGGACTCGGCATAGAGGGCGGTCATCTGGTGGAAGTCCTGACCGAGGTTATGGCCATAGGTGACAAGCGTGGCGCGGGCGGCCCGGTCGGCCGGGTGGTTCGCCACCGTCTCCCAGTGGTTGAAGAATCGGGAGAGGTCGCGGGAGAGCCCCTCGGACTGGGCGTGAAAGTAGTAGGAGTCGATCTCTCCGAGGGAGATCCGGGAAGACTCCCAGAAGCCCAGCGTCGTCTTCTGGCGGGTCGACTGGTTTTCGAGGAAGTGGTTGACGACCCGACGGATGCGGGCGGCATCGACACCTGTCCCCATCATCCCGGGACGGTTGATGTCGGGAACGTGCTGCTCGAAGATGACGCGCTCGCGGGAATAGCCCGGGGTGTTCACATTGGACAGGTTGTGGCCGGCAGTCTTCAGGGCGGCCTCGTTGGCCTCGATCCCTGTCTGACCGACGTTCATGACTCCTATGATGCCAGACATCGTCTTCCCTCCGGTAAAGGCTCGCCGGGAATCATCCCCGGGTCGAGACCAGGGCGGGAGAGGGCCGGCGGGAAGGATCGACCGATCCGCTCGCGCCGTATGTGCCCCCGCCCTCCGCATCGAGGCTGACCTCCCGAAGGAGTTGCTCGATGATCAGGGAGGACTCCCGGGCGATCGCCATATTGACGGCGGTCAGCTCGGAAAGGTGCAAAAGGGAGCTCCTGAGCTTGGAGTCGTTCCCTTCCGCTGCCATCTCCCGATCTTCGGGGGACAGTTCGGACAAAAGTTCGCCCAGGGCCCGGCCCAGGGTCTCCTTGGACTCAAGAATGGCATCGAGCCCTTCCCACTCTCCGGAGACGAGGAGGTCCCGCTCCCGCTCGAGAACAGGAACGAGCCTGTCCACGACCGCGAGGGCCGCCTCCTGGGTCGCAGGGGTCACGCCGCTTCTGTCTCCCTGGTCTCCGGAGTCCCGGATTTCCGGACTTTTGTCAAAGCTGTCCACCGCATAATCCTTCCCGGGCCCCGCTTATGAACGGGCCCGCGCCATGAACCGGCCAACGCGTTGACCGGCCAGTCCCATTACCGTGATGACGACGAGGCTCCGCCGTGGTCCCGGCCCCACTCGATCATCTTCCGGGCCACCTCACGCGATGGAACCGCATAGGTCCCGGCCTTGATCCTGGCCTTGACATCGGCAATCCGCTCTTCCCGCACGTCGGGCACTCTCGCAATCTCCTCACGCAGTTTGGCAACCTGTCTGGCCGGACCGGAGATCTCCAGAACATCGGACTCCACCAGTCTCGTAACCGCTTCCGGCCCCTTGGAACCGGAAGGCCCGGCTGCCGCCGTCTTCTTTTTCCCCGATACCCCCTCCGGCCTTTCATGCAGGGGAGACGGTCCCGAGGATGTTATCTTCGAGTCGCTCATCGTCGTTCCTCCCTAAGGATATGGACGTACACCTTCAAGTCTCCTATCGGTAGTTCATCATCAAGACTTTAGCAGGGTCATCCCTACAAATCCATCGGGAGAAAATCCTTTTACGGGATCAGCTTGATCGCCGCCTGGGGGATCTGGTTGGCCTGGGCCAGCACCGCCGTTCCCGACTGCTGGAGGATCCGGTCCCTGACGAACCGCGAGGTCTCCTTGGCAAAGTTCGCGTCCTTGATCTGGGACTTGGTCGCGGCAATATTGACAAGGGCCGTATTCAGGTTGCGGATCGTCCAGGTCATTCTCTGCTGGAAGGCGCCGAGGGTTCCCTGGATCCGGTTGAGCTCGTCGAGGGCTCCGTCGATGGCCGAGACGGCCGAGAGCGCCATCTGGCTGTTGACGACCGAGGTCATCCCGAGCGGCATGACCAGAGTGCTTCCGGTGTAGAGACCCAGCACGTTGCTGCTGATGGAGGGAACCGCGATGACGAGCCGGTTTTCCCCTTCGGTCCCCACGTCGACCTGGAAGGTCAGCCCTCCCTCGAGACTCCCGTCGAGCACCTTCCGCCCGTTGAAGTTGGCGACCTTGGCGATCCGGTTGATCTCGCTCATGAGGTTCTGGTATTCGTTCTGCAATGTCGACAGATCGGTCGAGTTATAGGTGCCGTTGGCCGCCTGGATCGCAAGGGATCTCATCTTGATGAGGATCTCGTTGTCGGTCAGAAGCGCGCCGCCGATCGTCTGGATCAGGTTTGACCCGTCGTTGGCATTTCTCACCGCCTGCTGGACCGACTTCATGTAGGCGGTCATGACCTGGCCGATGGAGTAGCCGGCCGGATCGTCGGCGGGGGTGTTCACCCGATAGCCGGACGAGAGCCTGTTGATCGTCTGGTTCATGCGGTTCTGGGTTTCGTTCAGGTTGTACTGGGCTCCAAGAGACGCCGCATTGGTGTTGATGACCAATCCACTCATGATTCACCTCCTCATACTGTGACCGACACGATGGCCGGCCGGACAGGGGAGCCCTCTGGCTCCTTCGGCATCGCGAGGCCCTTGCGGGCATCCTCGACAATCTGGCGGGCAAGACCGAACCCGCCTGCTGCAACCAACTCCCGTGACAGCTCTTTCTGATAGAGCTTCTGTGCAAGAGAGAGACCCGCCGAGCGTCCCTCCTCCCGCGACACGGGGATCGTCTTCCACATCTCCCGCACCATCCCCTCCACCACCATCGACTCGAATCTTTTGGCGGCCTTGTCGAGGGGGCCTTTCGGGCCTTTTCCGGCCGGGAGTGTCTCCCGCCGGCCGATAGTCTGTCCTGCTTCGCGAATCTCGATCATTCCGATACTCCTATCCTACGACTCGGATTTCCGCTTCCAGTGCCCCCGAGGCCTTGAGCGCCTCGAGGATCGCGATCATGTCGTCGGTCCGGGTTCCCAGGGCCGACAGCGCCGAGACCAGGGAGCGGAGGGTCACGCTCCGGGCCAGGTAGGTCAGCGGCACACTTTTATCCTTGACGGGAGGGACCACCTTCTTCCCCTTGACCACCACCGAGAGGTCCCGGTGGCTGACGGCACATTCAGAGACCCTGACGCCCTCTCCGATGACGATCGTCCCGGTCTGCTGGTTGATGACCACCAGCGGTGTCCGGTCGGGGGTCACCCGAATATTGAGGATACGGGCCATATACCCCACCACGTCTCCCCGGGACGCCTCGGGAATTTCCACCTGGACGCTCCGTCCATCCTCGGCCACGGCAGGGTGTCCCCCTGTGGCGGCGTTTATGGCCCTGGAGATCCTGGCCGCGGTCGTAAAGTTCGCCCGGTCGAGGCTGATCCAGAGATGGTGGCGACCGTTAAAGGGAACCGGAACTCCAAGGACGACAAGTCCTCCCTGGTCCACCATCCCGCTCGTCCGTCGCCCTTCCGGAGGATCGGTGGCATTCACACGCTCTCCGATACGGCCGGGAGCGCTGGTGTCGACAGGGCCCTGTGCCGTAGCATAGACTTGGCCATTCGGCGCCCGAAGCGAGGTCATAAGGAGCGTTCCGCCCACAAGCGAGGTCGCATCCCCCACCGAGGCCACCCTGATCGTGAATCGGGCACCTTGCCTCTGGAAGGGGGAAAGCCGGGCAGTCACCATCACCGCCGCCACATTGTGGCCCCGTATTCCTGCCAGAAGGTCCCGGGCGTTGATCCCGAGCCGGGCGATGGCCGATACGAGAGAGCGCTTGGTAAAGGGACTCTGCTTCGTATCTCCGGTTCCGGGGAGACCCACGACCAGCCCGTACCCCACGAGGGGGTTGTCGGTCATTCCCTGGACCCGGGCCAAGTCACCGATCCTCTCGGCCCCCGCCTCTTGACTTGCAAAAACAATGCCAACTGCAACAAGCAGTCCCGAAATCCATCCCGACCGATATTTCATTGGCCACTTCCTTTGCCAGTTAAAGCCTTCTTAGCCGCCTTCGCGACAGCCTTTCCCACCCCTTTGACGGCGGAGGGGGGAGTGGAGAAGCTCTTGTGATGAGCTCCTCCCCCCCCGGACTCGCTGTCGGAGCGGAACCGGAGCATGGAGATCTCTGACACCGGGACCTCGTTCGAACTCTCAAGAGAGGTCCGTGCGACCCGTCCCACCAGGACGATCCTCCGGAGCGACGCGCCGTCCCGCACCGTTCTCTGGGCGGAGACGAGGAGGCTTCCCGAAGGCTCGACCCGGACGACCTGACCCGTCATGCGGGTGACCCGGCTCTGGGGAATGCCGGGGTAGCCGTTCTTTTCACCGAAGCGGATGATGACCGGATCCCCTTCCCGGGTGGCCACATCGTCACTCGCCAGATCACCCAGCCCCCCGGGAGCATAGAGCGACCCGTCGAAGAACTTCTCGCGCTGGATGGGTGGCATGGGATGGGGCGCGGTGTCGGCATAATTGACATGCACCACCGGTGCCTTCTGCATCATGCACCCCCCCAGGAGAAGGGCTCCCGCGACAAGTAGCGCGAGAACACTCCTCCGGCCGCATCCTTTTAATGCCGTCCCCCTCACGACCGCCCTCCGCCCAGAGCAACCACGACCCGGTCATGGCCGGTCACGCGACCCGAAAGACTCGTTCCGGAGACGGGGTTCACCACGGGAACCACCTCCCCCAGAGCTCCGTCTCCCTGGGCAATCCCGGAGAAGCGGATGAGAAAGCCCTCGCCAGCCGCAGTCACATGGACCGTATCCCCCGCCTTCACAAGGGAGCGGGAACCATCGGCATCGCCGCCGGAGGAAGGGACCGCCAAAGCGGCTTCGCTCGAAGTCGTTTGGGCCTGTGCCGCCTGCCGGATACGGACATTCAGATAGAAGGACTCCCGGGCCACCCCGTTTTCCATAAGATCCAGGAGATAGAGATAGCGACCCGATCCCTCATCGGCCTCCCGGGTCAGGACGACGGAGAGGGGACCCTCCTTCGGCCCCCGGACAGTGGGGGGGAGGTGCGAGAGCCCGATCCGCGAAACTGTCGAGAGCCCGAGATCCTGCCTGATGCGGGCCAGGATTGCCCGGCGGTCGAAGGCGACATCTCCCGAGGAGGTCCGGGAAAAGAGCGGCAGTGGTCCGGCAGAAACGTCGAGCCGGCTCCCTCCCGGCACAGTAACAAAGGCAAGGGAGAGGAAAATTGCGAGTGCAGCTCCGGAAATCCAGCGTGGTGTCTTCATGGCATCCTCCTAGAGGCTGGCGGTATAGCCCAGCATGCGGTTGACGGTCCGGATGCTCGAGGCATCCATCTGGTAGGCCCGCTGGCCGATGACCATGTTGACCAGCTCTTCTGCGACATTGACGTTCGAGGCCTCGAGAAATCCCGACTGGAGGCGTCCGGCCCCATTGACTCCGGGGCTTGCAAGCGTCGGCTTTCCCGAAGCCGCCGTCTCCATGTAGACATTGTTTCCCCGCGAGGAGAGGCCTGCCGGATTGATGAACTGGGCAAGAACGAGCTGGCCCAGCTTCACAGGCGCACTCTGTCCCGCCACGGTGGCCGTCACCTCTCCGTCCGCGGCAACATGGATCGACTTGGCGGTCTTCGGCACCACGATCTGCGGGTCGGTCGTGAGGCCGTCCGGGGTTACGATCCTCCCCTGATGATCGATATTGAAGGTTCCATCCCGGGTGTAGGCCTGACGACCGTCCGGAAGCTTCAGGGCAAAGAAGCCGTTTCCCTGGATCGCCACGTCGAGCGGGTTGTTTGTCGTGCGAAGCGACCCCTGGAGGAAGACCTTCTGCACCGAGGCCAGGCGGCTTCCCATCCCCACCTGAAGGCCGGTCGGAACCTGGTTGCCTTCGAGGGAGGAGGCCTCTCCTGCCGGGACCATCGTCTGGTACATCAGGTCCTGGAAGTTGGCCCGCTGGCGCTTGTATCCGGTGGTATTGACGTTGGCCAGGTTATTGGTGATGACGTCGAGGTTGGCCTGTTGCGACTCCATACCGGACGCCGCATTCCAGAGTGATCGAAACATGGATCCTCCCTTTTTCAGAGTGTCAGGCGATGATCGTCATATCGTTGACGGTCCGACTGGTCAGACTATTCAATGTGTGCAGCGCCTGGAGATCGGTCTGGTAGGTCCGCATCCCCTGGATCATCCGGACCATCTCCGACGTCCCTTTCACGTTGGAGCCCTCGACCCCCCCGGCCATGACGTGCGCGTCTCCCCTCACAAGACCACCGGGAGAAAAGAAGAGACCGTTTCCCACCTTAGTCAGACTCTCGAGACCCTTGGCGGGAAATCCGATGGCCAACTGTCCTGCCATCTTCTCTCCCGAAAAGACCTTGCCGGCCGAATCGATCCGGATATTGTCCGCTCCGGGAGGCAAGTGGATCTCCTTCCCGTCCGTCCCGAGAACCGGATATCCCTCATGGGTGGAAAGACGTCCCTGTCCGTCGACGGTGAGGTGGCCGTTTCTTGTAAGAAGCGTCCCCCCCGGCGTCCTGACCGTCAGATACCCCTTTCCCGACAGGGCCACGTCGAGCGGGTTCCCTGTGCTCTGGAACTCCCCCTCGTCGTGGCGCACGTAGATCCGGTCCACCCCCGAATGGGGGATGTCGGAGCCGGCCATGCCCCAGGGGGTCGGAAAGCTCCCGTAAGGGGTCAGGTTGAACCCCGGACGCTCGGAGGGGGTCCGGTGGAGATACTCCCGGTGAGGAAGATAGGTCCTGAAGGCGACCCGGTCCTTCCGAAACCCCGGAGTATTCACGTTGGCCAGATTGTTGGACAGGACATCCATCATCTGTTCCTGTCCCTGGGCTCCCGATACAAGGGCAAACTCGGCTCGTCTCATGGCGATACCTCCTCGGCAAACTTAT
>DAHXNG010000087.1 GCA_027366615.1 Nitrospirota bacterium
CCTTCCCTTTTGGCTTTCGCCCTTATACCGGCTCGATCTGCCCCAGAGACCCGTCCCGGCGCCGGTAGAGGAGGCGCATCGAAGAGCTTTCCGGTTCGAGATAGAGGAAGAAGTCCTTGTCGAGAAGCTCCATCTGGACGATGGCATCCTCGAGCGACATGCTCTTCACCGGGAACTTCTTCGTCTTGACGAGCGACGGCAGGGCGAAGGGACGGCTTGACTCGAGGTGGGGAAGGACATCCTCGGCGCGCTGGTTGGTGCGGTTCGAGATGAACTTCTCCTTGAACCGGTGGATCTGGCGCTCGAGCTTGTCGACCACCAGGTCGAGGGATCCATAGAGGTCCGAGGTCACCGACTCGGCATGGATCATCTTGCCGTGGGTATGCAGGGTGATCTCGATCTTCTGACGATACTTCTCGACCGCCAGCACCACCTCGGCGGTGGCCGACTCGCTCACAAGCCGGGAGACCCGCTGAAGCTTTTCGTTGACCTGCGTGCGAATGGCATCGGTCAGGTCGATGTGGCGACCCGTCAGGACAATTTCCATGATTCCTCCGTTAAGATGTGGAAAAGACACCCGTCTCGCGAGCGCCCTTCCTGCGTTGACTGACAGGCGGAATATCGAGCTCCGCCCGGTATTTGGCAATCGTTCTCCGGGCAATGACGATCCCGGCTTCCGCCAGCTTCTTCATGATCTCCTGATCGGCCAGAGGGGCCTCCGGAGACTCGGAGCGCACCATCTGACGGATCCGTTCCCGGACGGAGGTCGCCGAATGGCTCCCGCCCCCCACGGAGGGAACCCCTCCCGAAAAGAAGCTCTTGAGCTCGACGATGCCGAAGGGGGTTTCGGCATACTTCTGGTTGGTGACCCGAGAGATGGTCGATTCGTGAAGCCCCAGCTCCTGGGCGATCGTCCGGAGGACCAAAGGCTTGAGGCCCCGGGGACCCTCCCGGAAAAAATCGGCCTGATGGACGAGAAGGCTCTCGCCGACCCGGAGGATCGTCCGTCGCCTCTGGTCGATGCTTTTCAAAAACCACTGGGCCGCCCGCATCTTCTCCTCGAGGTAGTCCCGAAGCTCGTCCTTTTTCGGGGCGCCCCGGAGCATTGCCCTGTAGGAGGGCTGGATGCGGAGACGGGGAAGCCCCTGATCGCTGATCGCCACCCGCATCTCTCCGTCGTCGTCCTCGTAGAAGCGGAGGTCGGGAACGACGATCGAGGGGCTTTCCCGGTAATAGGGACGTCCGGGCTTGGGCTCGAGCTGCCGGATAAAGACCAGGGCCTCCGCAACATCCTCCGGCCGGGCCTTGGTCTTTCGGGCGATGGCACGGGCATCCATCTCCAGAAACTCCGGAAAGGCAAGCGCCAGGATCCGGCCGGGAAGGGACTCCCCCTGCCCGAGGAGCCGGGCCTGGATCTCCAGGCACTCCTGAAGGGTGCGCGCCCCCACGCCGGGAGGATCGAGCTCCTGGATCGTCCGGATGACCCGATCGATGTCGCATCCCTCGGAGGTCTCAGGAAACTCCCGGCCTTCGAGCCTCAGATAGCCGTCCTCGTCGATATTTCCGACAAGATAGGTGGCCGCCTCCCGCTCCGGAGGGGAGAGATCGGTGAAGGAGAGCTGCCATTCGAGATGGTCGGACAGACTCGTCGGCTGGGAGAGGACCTTCTCGTAGGAGAACTCCCCGGCATCCGACTCCCGGAGGGTTCTCTCCTCCCGCTGGTAGGACTCGTTGTCAAGGCTCTCGTCGACCGAGTAGTCCCAGTTCGCAAGAGGATCGACAAACGCCTCCTCCTCCGGAGCGGGCCCTTGGGGCTCCATCCGGTCGTCCATCGTATGGCTCGGGGGCTCTCCCTCGTCTCCCGGTGCCCACTCCCCCTCGTCTTCCCCATCCACGATCTCGAGGACGGGATTTTCAAGCACCGCCTCCTGCATCTCCTGGGCCAGGTCGAGCCGGTTCAGCATCAGGAGGTTGATGGCCTGCTGAAGCTGAGGGGTCATGACCATCTTCTGGGTCAGACGAAGGTCGAGTTGCTGCTTCACGGGGCTCCCTGGACCATGTCCTGGTTCAGGAGAAATCTCTCTCCGAGGTAAAACTCCCTGACCCGGGGCGAGGAGGCGATCTGTCGGGGAGTGCCCTCCTCGAGGATCTGCCCCTGGTTGATGACGTAGGCCCTGTCGGTGATCTCGAGCGTCTCCCGCACATTGTGGTCGGTAATCAGGACCCCGATCCCCCGCGCCTTCAGCTGGGCGATGATCTTCTGGATCTCGATGACGGCGATCGGATCGATCCCGGCGAAGGGTTCGTCAAGGAGAATATACTCGGGCTTCGTCGCAAGGGCCCGCGCCACCTCGACCCGCCGACGCTCCCCCCCGGAAAGGGTGTAGGCCTTGCTCGTCCGCAGATGCCCCACGTTGAGCTCGGAGAGAAGCGTGTCGAGACGGTTCTGCCGTTCGTCTGAAGTCAGGTCCATGAACTCGAGCACCGCCATGATGTTGTCGGAGACCGAGAGCTTCCGGAAGATCGAGGATTCCTGGGGAAGATAGCTGATCCCGAGCCGGGCCCTCTTGTGCATGGGCATCCGGGAGATATCCTCCCCCCCCATCAGGATGCGGCCCCCGTCGGGCTTCACAAGCCCCACAATCATGTAGAAGGAGGTCGTCTTCCCCGCCCCGTTCGGACCCAGAAGGCCCACGACCTCGCCGGGGTTCACGAGGAGGTTCACCCCGTTCACCACCCGGCGCTTGTGGTAGGTCTTCATGAGACCGATCGCCTCAATGGCCACCCGGCACTCCTACTGACGGCCCGGGGGGCGCCGCCTTCCGGGAGGAGGGAGAGGACTTTCTCCCGCCGGAGTCGAGGAGCATGAGGCTGTGTCCCTGAACCACGCTCTTGTTCAACCTCGTAAAGAATGTGATGCGCTCTCCGCTCATCCGGTCTCCGTTCTGGATCACGACGGGCTCCCTCGTCAGAACAAAAAGATGCGCCGCCTCGACGTAGACAGCCCGACCGGAATAGGCGGTCCTCCGGGGTGTCCGGATGATCACGTGGCCGGTGGCCACCATCGTCTCGACCCGCTGGCTCGACCCTCCCTTCCCCGTCTCCTCCATCAGCGTCTTCCCCTTGCCCGCCTTCCGGAGATAGACGATCAGGTCGTCGGAGGTGAGGCGGAGCGTCCCCTTGACCAGATGCACATGGCCCGAAAAGGTGATCTCGTTTTCGATATTTCGTGCCAGCATGTGGTCGGCACGAACCACCATCGCCACAGGAGCCTTCCGGTGCGCCACTACCTTCGAAGAGGCAGGGCGCTTGACCCGGTGGATCGCCCCGGGAGGATCCTCCGCCGCGCCGGCCAGGAGAGGAGCAAAAAGCATGACCCCGAGGAAGATCGGTGCGCCGGCCAGGAGGAGAAGCCGGCCGGAAAAAGCCGCCCCTCCCCGGCCAAAGGCACTCCGGTGCGGCAAATCAGGAAGGCCCGGTTGTTCCCTTGCGCCCGGGATCTCCGGCCTATCCGGCAAAAACCGCATGAACATTCCTCTCGACGGTGAAGGACTGGGTCTTGGGTACGGAAGCGAGCCCCACCCCGTGGATGACAATTCCCCGACCCACGAGGGTCACATCGCCCTCCGTTGTGATGGTATCGGAGGCGTCGTGGTAATGCAATTGTCGGGCCACCACGAGAAGGCCGGTGGAAAAACTTGCCGAAACCGGAATGGTTCGCCCCGAAACAAGAAACTGGTGGCCGACCCGGTCGATCGTGCCTTCCTGGCTCCGGATATCGAGAGAGAGCGTGTTCGAAAGGATGATGTGGGCGGAGAGATCGGAGAGTGTCGTCCGGGTCTGCCCCTGCCCCACGGTCGCCTCCCGGGCCCGCACGAACCACCGCGTCCGGGAGCGGAGCGTTCGGGAGTAGGTGAAGTTCCGGATGATGACGGAGGGTTTCGCCTGGGGATGGAGGTCGGTCGGAACCGCCCCCCGGTCCGCCACGTGCCGCCGGGCCAGAAAGCCAAAGAGGAGGATGGCCCCGAGGAGGGGCAGGAGGGAGAGAAGCACGAGAATCGACTTCCTGCGAAGAAAGGTCAGCATGCTCCCCCCCCGCGACACGAACCGGCGGCAGAGCCGGGAGCCCCCCCGAACAGGAGCCTACTCGGAAAAATCGTTGAACAGCCTCTTGAGAGCGGAGATTCCTTCGGCGATCACCCCCGCCGAATGCGCAAGCTGGCTCGACTCCTCCGGAGAAAGGGGAAGAACCACGACCTCCTCGAGCCCCTGGTTCCCGAGACGAACGGGGACCCCCACGAAGGAACCACTGATCCCGTACTCTCCTTCGAGAAGGACGGAGGAGGGGATGATCCGGTGGCGGTCGTGAAGAATCGACTCGATCATCGAGTAGGTCGCGGCCGCCGGAGCGAAGTAGGCCGAAGAATCCTTCATGAGATGGACAATCTCGGCCCCCCCGTGGCGGGTCCGCTGCACGATCGCCTCAAGACGGTCGGGTGGGACCATCTTCCGGACCGGAACCCCGGCGATGGTGGAGAAGTCGAGAAGGGGGACCATTTGGTCGCCGTGTCCGCCCATGACAAGGCTGTGGATGTTCGAGACGGAGGTGCGGGTCTCCTCGGAGAGGAAGTAGGCAAATCTCGAGCTGTCGAGGGCGCCCCCCATGCCGATCACCCGCTCCCGCGGAAAGCCCGTCACCCGCCACAGGACGTAGGCCATGAGATCCATGGGGTTGGTCACGGGAATGACGATGCTGTCGGGCGCGAACTTCCGGATGTTGAGAGCGACGTCGCGGATGATCTCCCCGTTCTTGTGCAGGAGATCGTCGCGGGACATGCCGGGCTTTCTTGAAAATCCTGCCGTTACGACGACGACCGAGGAGTCGGCGATCTCTTCGTAGTGGCCCGTCCCGGTGATGCGCGTATCGAAGCCCATGAGTGGGCCGGCCTCAAGGATGTCGAGGGACTTCCCCTGGGCGACCCCGTCTCGGATATCGAGGAGAACAACGTCGGCCAAACCGTTCTCGACGATCTTCTGGGCTGTGGTCGCACCGACGTTGCCGGCACCGATAATGCTGACCTTTCTTCTCTTCTTTGGTATCCGCACAAGACTCTCCTTCTACCCGCAGCCGCCAGAACCTGACGGACCCCGCATTCCGTCTGCGACAAAAAAAACCACCTGACCGCCCCCTTATGGGAGCTAAAGAGAGCGGCAGAAAACCGAAAAAAGTTATCGTCCAATGGGAAAGATCATACCCAATCGTCGGGAAAAAGGCAAGACGGACAACCCTTTTGGAAAGGAAGGGAACCCTTTGCCACACACCAGGATCCCGGAGAATTGGCATTGGAAACGGAGAGGGTTCCGGGAGGGAAGAGGCCGGGCCGGGGCGGGGCCGGGGCGGGGATAGACTGCCTCAAAAAAAGGCCCACTCCCTTGCGGTAGCGCACGAGCCCCCCTATCGGAAGAGGGGGTCTCAATAAGGGAACTCTAGCCCCCGGCGGGGGAGAACGATCCCCAGCCGTTGCGACCCTTTTTCTTGACCTCGTAGAGGGCACTATCGGCATGGGAAAGGAGTGTGTCGGAGTTGGCCCGGTCCGGAGGACAAAAGGTCACGCCGAGACTTCCCGAAACTGCGACCAGCGCCCCGGAGACCGCGATGGGAGCCCTGAGGGTGGCAATAATCCTGTCAAAGACGGCATCGCCCTCGCCGATTCCGGAGAACAAAAGGCCAAACTCGTCTCCGCCGAGGCGGGCGAGGGTATCGGTCGAGCGACGAACCTTTTCGAGGCGCCGGGAGACATGGACGAGAAGCTCGTCTCCCGCCGGATGGCCATACCGGTCGTTCACCTCCTTGAAGCCGTCGAGATCAAGAATCCCCACGGCAAACCGGAGATTGGGGTCCCGGCCTGCGCGTACGAGCTCCTCATCGAGGCGCATCATGAAAGCTCTTCGGTTGGGGAGATCGGTCAGGGCATCATGGAACGCCTGGTGGACGATCCTCTCCTCGTCCTCCTTGCGCCGGGTGATGTCGGAAAAGAGGCCGAAGTAGCCGGTTTTGACATCGTCCCTCTTGATAACGTTGATGTCGAACCACCCCCAGTAGCCCTCTCCCGTTCTTTTGCGGCACCAGACCTCCCCCGACCAGGATCCACGGGAGTCGACATGCTCCCAGAGAGACCGGGAGAAGTCGTCGGTGACATCGGACGAGGCCAGCATCCGAGAGGTCTTGCCGAGAACGTCTCCCGGCTCGTACCCGGTGATGGCGGTAAAGGCCGGATTGACGCGAACGATCCTTCGGGCGTTGTCGGCCACGAAGATCGCAAAGGGGCTCGCCTCGAAGATTTTCTCGGAGAGGTTGCGCTCCTCCTCCGCCATCAGGCGCTCCGTCACGTCGCGGCCGATCACCACGAGGCTCTGGCGAGATCCGTCTTTGGCAAAGAGGGGAACCTTGCGGCTTTCGATGACGTGGAGGGAGCCATCCGAACCCGTCACCGCCTCCACGGCATCGGAGACGGAGCTTTCCTGCCAGGCCTTCTCGTCGGTGGCAAGGCATCCCAGGTGGGCCAGGGAGAATGAGGGATTGATCCGGGCCAGCTCCTCATCGGTCTTCCCTGACCAGTCGCTCCGGTCGGAAAGGCCAAAGAGCTCAAGGCCGGCCCGGTTGACAAGACGCCAGGCGCCACGGCCGTCCTTGAGCCAGACGCCGTCGGGGATGGCGTCGACGAGCGTCCGGAAATACTCCTCGGACTGCCGGCGGGCGCACTCGGTGTCGATATGGTCGAGGGTAAAGGAGACGATCCGCGAGGCCTCGATCAAAAGCTCCCGGATCTCGGGGGTGAAAAAATCCGTCCGGTCGGAGACAACCGCAAAGACCCCGACGGTGCGCCCGCCCCGGGCAATCGGACAGAGACCCGTTCCCCGGAAGGAGATGGATTTGTAATCGTCGGCCCGCCGGGCCAGTCCCGCCTCGCGGTAGGCCAAGTCGAGATCGTCGATAAATACTGGCGCACCGCTTTGGAAGGCGCGGACCGCCCCCGTTTTGGCATCGGGCGAGGAGGGGTCGAGGGAGAAGAAGAGCGGGTGGCGGTCTTTGTTGTTTTCGGGGTCCGTAATGTGATGGACGCCCAGCCGGAGCGTCTCCCCCTCGCAAAAGTAGAATCCGGCCGCGGTGAAGCCCCCCCGCTCGACTAGAAGGGAGATCGTTCCGGAGAGAAACTCCTCCTCGGGAAGATCCTCCCGGGCGAGAGCGTTAAGGGATGTAAGGGCCCCGTACATGCGCGCAAGCGTCGCGAAGGACTCCCTGAGACCCCAAACGTCCTCCTCGAGACCGCCTTTCGTGTCCACGATACCCCTCCTCCGAATCCGGACGACCTCCCTGTCCTTGGAAGAAATCCTTCCGACGAAAGAGACGTGCTGCGATGACTGATTATGCGAACCTTTTCCCCGTGGCAGAAGTGCCTCCAAAATCGCCGATCAGGGAAGGGCTCTCACCAACCTCCCGCCCCGGCTCCAACGTTCCGGAAGATCCCAAACCATTCCGAGAGAAGCGTCTCTATCTCCGACCGAGAATCCTCGATGGAAGACTTCGACCAGTCCCAAGACCATGGTATTGAAAAACCACCCCCTATTTGTTGATTTTGCTGTGTTTCCTGGAGGGTATTCCCATTCACACTGGCGGATGGAGGGTTGCTCCTACCGAAAAGGAAAAAGACTTTGCTGGCAAAATCAGGAAAAACAGGAATACGATGATCGTCTTAGCAAATTTTGGAATCTTCTGCAACATAATGACTCCCTTCATTTCCTGACTCATCCGGAGAGAAATCATTGACGAATATGTTTGGGAGGGGGGGCCTTCCCTCTCACAGGTCGACTGGGACCTCCTCAGGACGGAAAAAGGGAGCCTTCAGGAGGGAAATACTTCGGAGAGGGGAATCGACAGCCCGGGGAAAAGGGGAGATTCGAGAAGATCGCCCTTGCCGTATTCGAGCGGGTCCGGATAACGCCCGGCGGAAAGTCGGAAGAGCTGGACGGTTTCCGTCTCCGGATCGACGATCCAGTATTCAGGAACGCCGAACCGCTCGTAGAGGGAATGTTTCACCCTGCGGTCGGAAGATTCCGTCGACGGGGACAGGATCTCGACGGTCAGGTCCGGAACTCCCTGGATGTTCTTTTCAGTAATGATGGACAAATGCTCTTTCGAGACAAAGAGCAGGTCCGGTTCGACCACCTGAATCGGATCTTTGGAAAAAACCACGTCGCAGGGAGCGGCTAAGACTTTCCCGAGGGGATTCAAACGAAGAAAATGCCGGACGATTTCGAATAGATTTCCAGAAATTTCTTGATGTCTGGGACGGGGGGACGGGGTCATGCAGAG
>DAHXNG010000092.1 GCA_027366615.1 Nitrospirota bacterium
CGGGGAGGGGCCAGGGGCCGGTCCTCGTCGTCGTCCTCGTCATCATCGTGGTGCGTGTCGGCGGAGGTCACACCCGTTCTCCCCGCACGAGATCCTCAAAGCTTTCCCGGTCCCGGACCACCCGGTAGGAGCCGCCGTCGACTAGCACCTCGGCCGGACGCGGCCGGGCATTGTAGTTCGAGGCCATGGAAAATCCATAGGCCCCGGCGCTCATGACCGCAATAAGATCGCCCGAAACATAGTCCGGCATCTCCCGGTCGGTGGCGAGAAAGTCTCCCGTCTCGCAGATGGGGCCCACAAGGTCGCCCTTGATTGTCTCGCCCTTCTTTTCCCGGACGGGAAGAAGATCGTGATGGGCTCCGTAGAGGGAGGGGCGAAGGAGGTCGTTCATCCCGGCATCGCCGATGACGAAGCTCTTCACGGCCGTCGTCTTCCGGTAGAGGACCCGGGTCACCAGGATCCCGGCATTTCCGACGATGGACCGGCCCGGCTCGAGGACGAGGGTCACGCCGAGATCCTTCACCCGGGGAAGGACGAGGGCGGCGAGGTCGGCCGGCGTCGGAGGCTCCTCGCTTCGGTAGCGAATGCCGAGGCCTCCGCCCAGGTCGAGGTGGGTCACCCGCACACCCGCCCCCGAGAGCTCGCTGTGGAAGGCCAGGAGACGGTCGAAGGCGTCCCTGAAGGGGGAGATCTCCGTCAGCTGCGATCCAATGTGCTGGTGGATGCCGACGATCTTTATCCCCGGAAGCTTCGAAGCCCTCTGGTACTCTGCCACCGCCCGCTCGACGGGGATTCCGAACTTGGACTTCTTCATGCCGGTGGAGATATAGGGATGGGTCTTGGGATCCACGTCCGGATTCACCCGCAGGGCCACCGGCGCCTGGGTCCCCATCTCGAGGGCCACCTGGCTGATATGGTCGAGCTCGTCCTGGCTCTCGATGTTGAACATGAGGATCTTTTCCCGGAGCGCATAGGCGATCTCCTCCCGGCTCTTCCCCACCCCTGCGAAGACGATCTTCTCGCCGGGGATGCCGGCCTTGCGGGCCCGGAAGAGCTCTCCCCCCGAGACCACATCGATGCCGGCCCCCTCCTTCGCCAGAAGGGAGAGGATGGCGAGGTTGCCGTTGGCCTTCATGGCGTAGGCCACAAGGGTCGGCTGGGAGGCGAAGGCGTCACGGTAGGACCGAATCCGTTCGACAAGGGCTTTTTTGCTGTAGATGTAGAGAGGGGAGCCCTCCTTCTCCACGATCTCCTCCACGGGAAGATTTTCAACGTATAGACGGCCGTCCTGATACTGGAATGAACTCACGCTCTGTGCTCCCTCTTTATGATGTGCGACAAGGAGCGGCTTCTCCGCCGCCCCCTCCCGTTTCGTCCCCCCGGGGGGACCCTCTATCGATCATCGTCAAAATCCGCCGGGCTCCCACTCTGCCGGCATCCGTTTTTTTGACGGAGAGCTCTCACTTGTCGGGAAATCCTCCATCGGGCTCCTCCTGGTCCATCCCCCCTCCCCCCTTCTGGGGTCCTGCAGGGGTCTGGGGAGGCGCCGTCTTCTTGGCCGGGGCCTCCAGGGGGGTCTCCGGGGGAACGTTTTCCGGAGGAATCGGGGTGCCCTCGATCCC
>DAHXNG010000110.1 GCA_027366615.1 Nitrospirota bacterium
TCACGACTGGAAAAAAGGGGGCCATGGGACGATCCATCTTCATAAGGCCATCGAGCAGTCCTGTGACATCTTCTTTTATACACTGGGGATGAAGGTGGGTCCCGATGCGATCGCGAGGGTGTCGAGACTCTTTGGGCTGGGATCGAAGACAGGGATTGACCTTCCCGCAGAGCTCTCCGGAACCGTTCCCGACCGGGCCTGGAAGAAGAAATATCTTCATGCCCCCTGGTATCCTGGCGAGACTCCCCCCATGGCGATCGGGCAGGGATTTCTCACGGTAACCCCGCTTGAAATGGCAAGGCTGATGGGTATTGTGGCAATGGATGGGAAGATCGCAACGCCTCATCTCAGACTTGACGGGGGTTCGGAAAAGACTGTTTCCACAGCCCTTCCCGTTCAGGACTTTCCCATCATAAAGGCCGATCTCAGGGATGTGGTGGCAGCCCCCCACGGGACGGGCCATCCGGTGAATCTCCCCTTTTTCGCGATCGCCGGGAAGACCGGAACAGCTCAGGTCGTGAGCAGCAGGGGCGCGAACAAGTTGATCAAGCGTCCCAGGGCGGACTCCTGGTTTGTGGGCTTTGGCCCCTTTGATGCCCCTTCCATTGTTGTGGCGGTCCTGATCGAAAACGGAGGGGATGGAGGCGATGTGGCGGGTCCCGTGGCCCGTGAGGTCTTCCGGATGTACTATGTGATTCATGCGAAGGTTCCTTCATCCCGGACGACTCCCCCCCCTGTCCGGTCTGCCGGAAGCTCGCTATGATCCCGCAGATCGGAGCCTATATACTGAAGGTTCATCCCGTTTTTATTGGGGTGCTGGGTGCTGTTATTGGAATCGACCTTCTGACGCTTTTTTCGGTGGTTCCCTATCTCGCCATGAAACAGGGAATGTGGGTGGCTGTGGGGCTTGGGGTGGCACTGGGGATCCTCATGGTTCCCTACACAATCCTTGTCAAAAATGCGCGGGTGATCTATGCCGTGGTCCTCGCCCTCCTTCTTGTCGTTGTCCTGGCGGGTCACCAGAGCCATGGGGCGCGGCGATGGATCGGTGTCGGGTGGTTTCAGATCCAGCCGTCCGAGTTCATGATCCTGGCGCTGATTCTATTCCTCACAGCCTATTTTCTTCGTGAGGGGAGGGATCTTCCGATGACTCCCGCGCTCTTTCTCGGAGGTGCGTTCGCGACGATTCTTCCTGCCATTTTAATTGCCCGCCAGCCGGATCTGGGAACGGCGGTGGAGCTCTCGATTATCTTCTCTGTCTATGTTCTGCTCAAGGGGATTCCTTCGCGGGTCGTGACCATCTTCCTTCTTGGCGGGCTGGCCTTCTTCCCCATTGCGTGGGAAGTGGTCTGGACGCATCTGCACGAGTTTCAGAAGGACCGGATCCGGGCCTTTGTCGACCCGTCATCCGATCCCTCGGGGCTCGGGTATCATACGATCCAGTCGATCGTGGCGGTCGGGTCGGGAGGCTGGTTTGGCCAGGGTCTGTCCGGTGCAACCCAGGTGCGCTACAAGTTTCTCCCGGGGGCCCATACCGATTTTGTCTTCGCTGTTTTTACCGAGGAATGGGGGTTTGCGGGAGGGCTCCTTTTTCTGGGGCTCATTGCCTATCTCGTCTGGTTTGCCGCCCGAACGGCCCTCGAATGTCGGGATCCGGTCGGTTTTTATCTGGCCTCCGGGGTGATGGGTTTTTTGCTTTTCAGTTTTCTGATCAATGCGCTGATGGTTCTCGGGGTCCTGCCTGTGGTCGGTGTTCCCATGCCTCTCATGAGTTATGGCGGATCGGCCATGATCATCTCTCTGGGATCTCTCGCACTTTTGCTGAACGTGCGTTTCTACTCGAAGAGGTAAGGCGGTCTTAGCCGCCTCCCTCTGGAGATAAGCTTCGACTCTCTGTGTGTCGATTGTCCGGGAGACTGTCTTTCCCGACCGTTTCATTTGTAGCTTCTTGGGGTCAAAGCCTTTTGAGGCCTATGAAGGACACGAGGAAAGACATTTTTTCGATGATTTTCTGTTTTTTTCTGAAATGGAGGAGTGGAAAATGGGTTCCGAGATTTTGATTCACGTGACAGAGGAGGAGACCAAGGTCGCCATCATTGAAGGGGGACGTCTTGTCGAATACTTTTTCGACAGGAAGCAATCCCAGGGGATCGTGGGCAATATTTACAAGGGCAAGGTGAGCAAGGTCCTTCCAGGTATGCAGGCCGCCTTTGTGGACGTCGGCCTTGAGAAGGCCGCCTTCCTCTATGTCGATGATATTTTTGTGGAAGGGTCGGAGGTGATCCCCGATGCTCTCCGGGAGGATGCATCCCCGGGAGCCCCGGAGGACGAGCCGGTGCTTATCGTTTCGGAGGGCGAACCCGCTCCTGCTTCACCCGTTCCTCCCCCGAAGCGCCCGGGTCGCCGGCCGATCGAGGAGGTCCTCTCAGACGGACAGGAGGTTCTTCTCCAGACGACCAAGGACCCGATCAGCACAAAGGGGCCGCGGGCCACAACCTACATCAGCCTTCCCGGCCGCTACCTCGTTTACATGCCCCAGGTAAACCATATTGGAGTCTCCCGCCGGATTACCAACGAGGGAGAGCGGCACCGGCTCAAGGACATCGTCGGCACGCTTCGCTCCCACAAGGGGGGGTATATCATCAGAACGGTGGCCGAAGGAATGACCGAGGACGAGGCCCGGATGGACATGGTTTTCCTCGATCTTCTCTGGGAGGATATCAAGGCGAAGAAGGAGCAGGCGAAGGCTCCGGCTCTTGTGCGAGTCGATCTCGACGTGGTTTTCCGGACCATCCGGGACTATCTGACAAACGATGTCGACAGGCTGGTCATCGACAACCAGAAGGAATACCAGCGGGTCCTCGAGTTCGTGAAGACCTACCTTCCCGCCTATGCCTCGAAGATCGAGTTCTGGGGTCAGAAGACCTCCCTGTTCGGGGAGTATAATGTCGACGCCCAGGTGGCGCGGGCACTCGAAAAGAAGGTCTGGCTCAAGTCGGGGGGATATCTTGTCATTGACCGTGCCGAGGCGCTCACCGTCATCGACGTCAATACGGGACGTTTCGTGGGAGAGAAGGATCCTGAGGAGACAATCCTCAAGACCAATCTCGAGGCGGTGGACGAAATTGCCCATCAGCTGCGCCTCCGGAACATCGGCGGGATCGTCATCCTCGATCTCATCGACATGGAAAAGGAGAAGAACCGCGAGCGCGTTTTCCAGGGGCTTCAGGAGCTCCTCTCCCGGGACAAGGCCCGGACAAACGCTCTGAAGATCTCCGACCTCGGCCTTGTCGAGATGTCCCGGAAGCGTGTTCGGGAGGACCTGGTCCATCTTCTGGGAGACACCTGCTCCTACTGCGATGGAAAGGGGTACGTCAAATCGGTCCGGACCATCATCTACGAAATCTTCGAGGACCTGCGAAAGCTGCCTTCGGGGCGGGGCGGCAAGGACCGTCGCGTGATCCTCTATGTCCATCCCGATGTCGAGGCGGAGCTGGCGGTGGAGAAGCCCTTTCTCGATGCGGTCCAGCAGATTATCCGGAAAAAGGTCATCGTAAAAAGCGATCCGCTCTACCATATTGAGGAATTTGTGATCGTCTCGCCGTAGACGGCAAAAAAAAAGGAGTCCCTGTAATGATAATATCCCTGACATCTCCGGGACGATCTCCCCTCCAGGCTCTTCTTCTGGCGGCTGGGATCCTCGTTGCCGGGCTTGCCGGATGCACGGAAAAAAATGGGGCCGCCTCTCCGCCCCCTGCCCCGGGGAAGGTGGTGGGAACGGTCGACCTCGACTCGCACGTCCCTCTCTGGATGACCCATGGCTCCCTGTCCGTGGTCGCTCTGATGAAGGGGCCGACCTCTCCGGACTGGCTCCCCGTGGCCCGCGTTCTTTTTATTCACCCGACCTTCCCGGTTCCCTTCGAAATCTCACAGAAGGACGTTCGGCTAACCGGAATCACCTTCCAGGGGCCTGTTCGCCTGGTTGCCCGCCTCTCTCTCGAGTCCGGAAGCTCTCTCGTCACAAGTGGCGAGTACAGCGGATCGGCACCCGTGGCGGGAGCCGTCGGAGGCGTCCCGGTCCGGATCGTAATCGACAAAAAACTCCCGTCGATGGTGGGATCTCCCTGACCATGGAAAAGAGTCTGTTTTTCGAGGCGCTTCCCCTTTCCGTGAGAATCGGGACGAAGCCTTCGGAAAGAGCCTTTCCGCAAAAGGTTCTTCTTTCCGGAGAATGCCGTCTGGCCAAGGGACCCAGACACAGCGATGCCCTGTCGGCCACGGTCGACTATGAAAGGCTTCTAAACGAGCTACGCTCCTGTGCGGAGCCGACGGAATTTTCTCTTCTCGAACGGTTGGCGGACCACATAGTGGATAGGCTCATGGAGGTTTTTCCGGGAATCGATGCCGTTAAAATCACCCTCTGGAAGGATCCTGCTCCCGTTCCTTTTCCCGTAGGGCGGGTCGGCGTGACGGCCTCTGACACGCGTGACTCCTGGTCCCGAAAACCGGAAACCTCCCTCTAACACGACAGGATCCCGTTCGATGTCTTTTCATCCCAATGTCTTTGGACTCCTTCTTCTCCAGACGACGGCCGGTGGGGCGTTTTTCATGACATTCCTCTACAGGTACCCCTCCGTAAACCGCTCCTTCTACCGGCTTCATGGCCTCCTCTTCCTCCTCGCCGCCGGAGGAGCCCTCTTTGCTCTCGGCCCCTCCGGTCTTGTTCTCACGGGAGGCTCCAAAAACCCCGTAGGCGCAAGTACGGTCTATCTGCTGTTGGGGGGGACCGCTGGCCTCGTCATCTACAACATTCTTGTCAACTTTGTGCCCTGGGAGCGCTCCCGGCGTCTGTCGAGGCCGGTCCTGAATCTCTCCGGGATTCTCCTTCTGGGGGCGGTGGGAGGGGCCGGACTCTTCCTGAACCGGTCGCTTGAAATTTCTTTCACCGGCATCCTTCTTCTGACAAGCCTGTTCATCTCCTCCTTCCTCCTCGGCTCCGTTCTTCTGGCGATGAACTGGGGACATTTCTATTTGACAAACCCGACGCTTCCGATCGAACCGCTGGAGTTTCTCGTGCGGGTTCTTCTCTTCGCAGCGAGCGCAACGGCCCTGCTTTCAGTATTCATGACCGTCCGGGACTGGACCTCCCAGCCGGGATTTGCCGAAGGCCTTCTCCTCGAATCCTTTCAGGGCCTCTATCTTTGGGGACGTCTTCTGATCGGGGTCATTGGGGGGCTTGTCATCTCCATCCTCTCCTACAAGACGGTCCGCATGCACTCGACCCAGGCCGCCACCGGACTTCTTTATGTGGCCCTTTTAATGATTCTGTTCGGAGAAGCCTTTGCCCGGTTCCTCTTCCTGAACCTGGGAATTCTGATCTGACAGAAGGGCGGACTGAAGAGTGCCAGGGTTTTTCTTGGAATGGCCAAGCCTTTTTTTTGCTGTCTTAATTTGGAACAGGTTGATTTCCCCCCCCTAATGCCTATAAAATTGATAACCTGTGTGAGTGTATGCCTCTTTTCTGTCCGGAAGAGCTACGAGACAACGATCATCCGCCGCTGTTGTGATTTGTAAAACATCGAGGCGGTGAAGACTTCGCCTTCTTTACAACAGAGGCGGAGTGTATTGAAGGAAAGGTCAAGGAGGCCTGAATGTCTATTCTGATTGCCGACAACTGTATTTCCTGTGGGGCCTGTCTTCCTGAGTGTCCGAACGATGCCATCAGCGAGGGAGACCCGATCTACGTCATCGATCCGGATCTCTGCACCGAGTGCATCGGGTTCCATGACGAACCTCAGTGTGCCGCCGTCTGCCCCATCGACGAGTGTTGCATTCCCGACACGAACTGTGTCGAGACCGAAGAACAGCTCCTTGCAAAGAAAGCCAGAATACATCCGAACGGATAGCGGGGTGCCTTCCCGGGGTTTTTTGGCTCCGGGAAGGACTTATCCCCTGAAGGGAGTAGGAAATGGCTAAAAAATTCGTGCTGGTGGAGCCGAAATCGACCCACCTGCATGTGTATAGTGCGTTCACAATTCCAAGACTTGGGGTCATCCTTCTTGGAACGATGCTTCGCGACCGTGGATGGGATGTGCGGGTCTATATCGAAGACGTGGCTCCCGTCGACATGAAGGAAGTTCTTTCGGCCGATATTGTGGGAATCTCCACACTGACATCCACCGCTCCGCAGTCTTACAGGCTCGCCCAGACGGTTCGCGATGCCGGTATTCCGGTCGTCATAGGGGGAACCCATGTCTCGTTCATGGCTGACGAGGCTCTGGAATTCTCCGACTATGTTGTTCGCGGAGAGGGGGAAGAGACTCTCTTTGAGCTGATCGAGGCGATGGAAGGAAGCCGTCCCTTCGAGAAAATCCTGGGGCTCTCCTACTGGAAGAGCGGTCGCAAGATGCACAACCCCGACCGTCCCCTGAAGGAGGATCTCGATACGAATCCGATTCCCGACTACGGTCTCGTCGAGGGGTGGAATACCCAGAAAAGAGGGCTTATTTCGATCGCCACCTCCCGGGGTTGTCCGTTCACATGCACCTTCTGTTCGGTTCCGGGAATGTACGGCCACGGGTTTCGTATGCACTCCATCGAGCGGGTCATCGACGAGATCCGGGTCAATAACCCCAAGTATGTCTTCTTCGCCGACGATCTTTTTACCGCCAACCGCAAGCGGACGAAGGATCTTCTCAAGCGCATGATCGAGGAAGGGCTGACCCCTGAGTGGGGAGCCCAGATCCGGACCGAGACCGCCTTCGATCCCGAGCTTCTCGATCTCATGAAGGAAAGCAACTGCTTCAACGTTTTCATCGGTTTCGAGTCGATCAATCCCCAGACCCTCGACCTCTTCAACAAGCGCCAGACCTACGAGAAGATCGTACGGTCGGTTGAGGCCTTCAAGAAGCATGGGATCAGGATTCACGGGATGTTTGTCGTCGGTGCCGATACCGACGACAAGGAGACGATCTACGAGACGGCCCGCCTTGCCAAGGAATGGGAGCTCCAGTCGATCCAGCTCATGATCCTCACCCCGCTTCCGGGGTCGCCGGATTTCGACCTCTTCTACGCGACGGGTAATCGCGAGCTTCTCTACAAGGACTGGAGTCTCTACGACGGTCACCATGCCGTCTACCGTCCAAAGAACATGACCGCCTTCGAACTGAACGACGCAGCGATCGCCGCCATGGAGGACTTTTACTCCTGGGGGAACATCGGAAGAAGCGCGATGCGCCGGGACTACTACTCGACGCTGATCCAGTTCGGAGCAAAAAATCTTTTGAAGAACTGGCGCCGGGAAAATCAGGGATTTCTTGATGAACTCCGGTCGACGGTCTTTGAAAAGGCAGAGGAGAGCGGTGCATCCTCCGCCAAGAAACCACGCACCAACCGTGTGGGTGTTCCGAGATTCGTATTCGACTCGGAGCTAGGTTCGAGCCTTGTGGAGTTTTTTGCAAGGCTTGGCAGTTCGGTTGTCCCCTTCTCCGAGACGGTGGCCGAGGGGTCGGAAGATATGACGGCTCTCTCCAAGATCATCGGGAAGGTGGACTGTATTGTGTTGCCGGCAATGGAACGGGCACGACAGGGGGAAGAAGAGTTCTTCCAGAAGATCGAGTCTGTGCGGAAATGGTTAGCACTGCACAAAAACTCTGCCCCGACCGCCGTCTCCCTTGTCCTCGACAAGCAGGACGGCTCGCTCTATTCATCGCTGGCGCAGTTGGGGGCTTTTTTTACCCAGGATCTAGACAGGGTTCACAGGGCGTACAAGGAGACAGTGGCGAAGCTCAGAATGCCGCAGCCAGCGGCACCTGAGGATACCAAGCACGCGCTGGTCCAGATCGCCCACTAGGAGTGGACTCCTGAAACTTTGAGGAGATGTTGGTTCTATGGAAAAGATGACAAGAATCGCAACGCCGGAAGAACTTTCCGGAAAGAAATGGTATGTCGTGGACGCCGCCGGCCAGACTGTTGGCCGTCTTTCGGTTGCCGTGGCACTTCTCCTCCGGGGGAAGAACAAGATCTTTTACACCTCCCACCAGGATGCCGGTGACTATGTCATCGTGGTGAATGCCGCCAAGGTGGCTCTTACCGGTAAAAAGTGGTCCCAGAAGATGTATTATCGCCACAGCGGCTATCCAGGGGGATTCAAGTCGGCAACGGCCAAGGAGGTCCGGGAAAGAAAGCCCGAACATCTGATCGTCCATGCCGTCAAGGGAATGCTCCCCAAGAACAAGCTGGCCAACCAGTTTATGAGCCGCCTCAAGGTCTATGCCGCGGATGCCCATCCCCATCAGGCCCAGAATCCGGAAGTTTATGCCATTGCAGGAGGTCGCTGATGGAAAAAGAGCATACCAGAGAGCATAACGAGGAGGGTCGCGCGGCCGCGACCGGAAAGAGAAAAACGGCCATTGCCCGCGTGCGGGTCCAGAGCGGAACCGGGCAGATCCAGGTCAATGACCGCCCCTTGGAGGAGTATTTTCCCCGGACCCTGTGGGCCACACAGGTGAAGGCTCCGATCGAGATTACCAATATGACCGGCAAGCTCGATATCTTTGCAAAGGTGACCGGCGGAGGGCTGACCGGCCAGGCCGAGGCGATTCGCCACGGGATTTCCCGGGCCCTTCTCGAGATCAATCCGGAATTTCGGGAGTCCCTCAAGAAGGAAGGCTTCCTGACCCGCGATGCCCGCGTCAAGGAACGTAAAAAGTTTGGACAAAAAGGCGCCCGGAAGCGTTTCCAGTTCTCCAAGCGCTGAGTCCGGCGATTCATTCCTGTGCCAGAGGGGGGAGACGCTTGTCTCCCCTTTTTTTGGTCAAATTCGAAAGAGCTTTTCTTGAAAAGTCCATTCTGTGAATGATGTGAGGGTTGGGATCGTTGGCGCTTCCGGATACGCCGGAGGGGAGCTTTTGCGTCTTTTTTCAAACCACGGCAGGGCGAAGGTTGTTCGTATTGCCGGGGAGTCGAAGGCCGGGAACACGATCTCCTCCGTTTTCCCCCATCTGAGAAGTCCGCTCGTCCTCGAGCGAGTCTCTGAATCCCCTCACTGGGACGATGTGGATGTCGTCTTTTTCGCCCTTCCTGCGGGCCAGTCCTTTGATCTCGTGAGACATTACAGGGCTCGCGGAACGCCGGTCATCGACCTCGGACCCGACTACAGGCTTGAAACACCTGAGCTCTATAGAAAAGTGTACGGCATCGAACACGGAGATCCTGAGGGTCTTCGGGAGGCGGTCTACGCTCTCCCTGAGTGGGCGGGGAACCGCCTCGGTGAGGCGCCGGTCGTGGCATGCCCCGGATGCTTTCCCACAGGGGCACTCATGGGTCTGCTTCCCTTTTTCAAGGAAGAGCTGGTTGTCGAAGGGTCGGCCGTGGTGGACGGAAAGTCCGGGATCAGCGGAGCGGGCCGGGGTCTTTCGCTTGAGACCCACTTTCCCGAAATCGCCGAAGGAATGGCGGCCTACAAGATTCTCGAGCACCGCCATATTCCGGAGATGGAGCAGATCCTCCGTCCCTTTTCCGGGGGAGAAATCGCCTTCGTTCCCCATCTTGTCCCCATGAGCCGGGGGATTCTCTCGACCCTTTACATGAC
>DAHXNG010000116.1 GCA_027366615.1 Nitrospirota bacterium
AGCGGGTCTTTCTCGAACGCCTCGGATCGTCGCATTTGTCGATACGGTCGACCCTATCCCCCACCTGAAGCAAGGCCCACGACAACCCTCAGCGCCGTCAGGAGGAGCAGCCCTCCCTGAAAAAGACGGATTCTCGAGGCACCCAACCGCCTTGTAAATCGGGCTCCCAAAAAGGAGCCGACAAGCGCGCCGGCAACGATCGTCACGGTCTGCGAGGGGAGACCACCCGACACCCAGACCTTCGTCGTTGCGGCTACCGCCGCCATGGGAAACATGACCGCAAGGCTCGAGCCCACCGCCACAAACGACGGATATCCAAAGAGTAGCGTCAGAACGGGATAGAGCAAAAAACCCCCTCCGACGCCCAGGATCCCGCTTGAGAGTCCAATAGCCGACAGGGCAAAAAACTCCCCGGGAAGACGTCCCGGATCCCGGCGCCCGGGAACCTCTCCCTCCCGGGGGCGAAAGAGAAGAAGTGTCAGTGCCAGAATGGTTTCAAGAAGAAAGATCCAGAGAATGGTTCGCCCCGAGAGACGGCTTGAGAGGAAGGCTCCCGCCGCTCCTCCCGCCAGAGCCGATCCGGCCCAGAAAAAAAGTCGGGACAGGGGAACATGGGCCGAAGGGCGGTGTACAAGAATCCCCGTCAGGGAGGCAAAGGCGACCTGGACCATCGAAATCTCTGTGGCAGAGAAAACGGAGAGACGGGCTCCATGAAGAAGCGGAAAAAGATAGAGCAGTGCGGGAAGAAGCACCACCCCTCCCCCGATCCCCAGAAGGCCGGACAAAAAGCCCGAGAGACAGCCGAGGAGAAGGGTCACCCCGTCAAGCCCCATGCCGTGCATCACCTTCCGGTCTCCCGTCCCCGCCACGAATCCGCAGAGACGTCCCAAATGGACCCATCAAACCGGCGAGCCGGGCCCCGGAAAACCCGCCCGATCATGAGCTCCCCGTATAGAGGGCCATCGCCCCCAGTGAGAGTCCCGATGCAGGCGCAATTGTTCCGAGGCTTCCCACCGTTCCGGGAGGATTGAGAACGGAGTTGAGTCCGAAGAGGGAGACCGTCCCCCCCGAGGCGGCGATCAGAAAGTTCTGGGCGGGGTCGGTCGCAAGGAGCGTGGGGGCTCCCGGCAGAGAAAGCCCCGCAATAAGGAGGGGGCTAATCGCCCCCCCTCCGCCGTTATAGAGTGTCGTCACCTCGTAGATATCGACAGCGGCAGAAACCGGGTCGGGAATAAGAATCACGCTGGAAAGCGCCACGGCCGACAGGGGCACGCCTCCGGAGAGGGAGTGGGGAAGTGACCAGGTTGCCTGGGGGCTCGCAAGGGAGCCCCCGCCCAGAACTGTCGTAAGAGGGTAGAGCAAGAGTCGGGTACTCCCCCCCGAGACCGTTCCGACAAGGCACTCAATGCCATCGGCCAGGGGAAGCAGGAATCCCCCGGAGAGCGTTGCTCCGGAGGAGAGCGCCACGCAACCGTTCCGGGAAGAGGTCTGTCCTCCCGAGGAAGAGAGGGAAAGCAGTTCTTTGGAGGGAAATACCTCAAGACATCCCTGAGGAGAAGAGGAGGTTGTCTCCAGGACAACAATCTCCTGTCCCGACTGGGCCAGGGCATAAGGCGTTCCGGAAAGGCCTGTCACTACGGCTGGGGATGCCGCGGAGGAGAGCGGGAGGGGGGAGAGGAGAAATTGTCCCAACCCCGCTCCGGTTTGGGCCAGGAGGATGAGTGTATTGTCGGCATCTGTGGCCCCCCAGAGACTGACTCCTGCAGGGAGACTCTGAGAGGAGATCGTTCCCGGGGCGGCTCCGAAGGGAACACTGTAGCCATCAGTAGCCCCAACCGAGGCCCCCCCCGATGCCGTCACCAGAACCTCAGGAGGAGTTGAGGCATTGGGGCTAGGAGCAAGCCCGCAGGAAACAAGGAGAAGAGCAAGGGAAATCGCCGGGAGAAGACGGCGGATCGTCACGGACGACTTCCCTCTTTTTCAGGAGATCCCCCTCCCTCCAGACCAAGATGACGTGCCACCGGTGCCGCCACGAGAGCCCCAACCGCAATCGTTCCAACTACGACAGCAAATACGACCGCCGAGGCCGAAGGGGGGAGGGCATCGTGGACAAGTCCCAAAAGGGCTCCGGCCATGATCCCGGTCTCCCGCACCGCCGACATGAAGGCCATCTCCCGCCATGAGAACCCGGATCTCCGGTCGAGAGGGACGAGGGAGAAAATAACAACGGGACGGACAACAAGAAGGAGCGCCACGAGAAAGAAAAGGATTCCCAGAAGATTCATCCCGATCCTGGCATGCGGAATAAGCGTCCCCATAACAAGAAAGATAAAGAATGTCGCCAGATAGACCAGAAGGTCGTTCATCATCCCAAAGTCCCCGTAGGTTTGAACTGAGGGTGAATCGCTTGCCGTGGGCATCCCCCTGCGCTCCCCGCGTCCGGCCGCCAGACCCAAAAGATAGCCGCAGAGGAGCGTCTGCAGGTGGAGGAGGAGGGAGAGACCGAACCCGCAAAGAAGAATGGCCACGAGAAAGACGGGAACGCTTCTCCTGAAGATCCCGAAACGGGGATGCCTTGTCAGAAAAACGAAGAGCCATCCAAGAAAAAGCCCCGCCCCGCCTCCGCCTGCGACGGACCAGAGGAACTCCCCTCCCGTGCTGAGGAGAGCGCCGCCGGAGGAGCCCTCCGACAGAAACGACAGGAGAAAGAGCGTCAGGAGGCTCCCCGTCACATCCCCGATCGCGCTTTCGGCAACGAGCGTCTCGAGGACGCGGGAAGGAACGGGGAGTCGCCTGAGGATCGGAAGAATGGAGGCAGGGTCGGTGGTCGACAGGATCGCGCCCAGAAGCAGGCCCTGGGAGAGCGTATAGCCAAGCAAAAGGTGGGCGCCGGCGGCAAGCAGGGCCGTCGTCAGAAGGAGGCCGACCGTCACGAGAAGGCCCACCAAAAGGGCATGCTCCCTCAGGAGGGAGATCCGCGTTCCCGTTCCGGCCTCGTAGAGGACAAGAAAAACAGCCCCCAGAAGAAAGACGTGGTCCTTCCCCATCAGTCCGTCGCCCGAGACGAGGTTCAAGCCGAAAGGCCCGATGACAAGCCCCAAGAGCATGAACCAGAGAATGTCCGGGACCCGCAGCCTTCCAGCCAGGCGGGAAAGAAGAAGCGCCCCGGTCAGAATCACCGAGACAATAACACATAATGCGGCTGTATGGTCCAATGGATCCTTTCCCCGACGTCTGGTAGAATTTCTCCGTTGGTGTATAATAGCCCTAAACGTGCCTCCGACTCCATCCCCCCTATCCAAGAGGACCTTATTTCCATGCCCGTCTACTCCCTCGTCAGCCGAGACCCCGACCATACGGGAGAGATTGACCTGTGGCATCCGGACCACCTCTCGGAGGAAGAGTTTGGCGAGCTTCTCCTCGAAGCCATGCGCTGGACCAGTTCCTCCCTCTGGAAAGACCAGATCTTCGAGACGGCCCGATACCTGATCGACAAGCATGGCTTCCGTGATGCCGGCGGCCTCGTCCGCATCTCCTACCCTGCCGACTGGTCAAAGACAAAGGTAAAAGGGCTTCTCCAGAGCCTCCTCAACAGGGACCGCTCGGACTAGGCTCCGGAAGAGATGGCCCCCCTCATCGCAATCGACCAGAGCCTTTTTCTTTGGCTCAACAACTCCCTGGCCCGTCCCTGGCTCGACCCTGTCATGGAGGCGGCCACGGCCCTTGGCAACGGATTTTACCTCTTCCCTCTGGGACTCCTCCTCATGACCCTTTTTGCGAAGAGGAATTTCAGGCGGGACTTCGTTTTCTGGGCCTCGACCTCCTTTATCTCCTTCATCATCGGAACGCTCCTCAAGCACCTTGTCCACAGGGATCGTCCCCTCGCGGCTCTTCATGCAAGGATTGCCGACCATCAGGCCACGGTCCATGTTCTGGGCCCCTCCCTCTATGCCAACTCCTTTCCATCGGGGCACACCTTCACCGTCTTCTCCACCGCCTCTCTTTTTGCGGGGCTCTACCCGGGACTCGCGATTCCCCTCTACACAGTGGCTACACTTACCGGCCTCTCCCGGATCTACGTCGGAGCCCATTTCCCTCTTGATGTCCTGGGAGGGGCCCTTATAGGACTTCTTTCGACGGCGATCGTCCGCCGGTGGATCATTCCTCGATGGAGGGGCGATCAGACCGCCGCTCCCCAGACCCAGAACACGAAGCCCTCCCGATGAACCTTCTCGACCATTCCCCGACCCGATGGGGAGATCTTCTGGAAGCCCAAGGACAGCCCGCCTACCGGGGACGCCAGATCGCCCACTGGGTCTTCAAGCGGCTCACAACCGATCCTTATTCGATGACCAACCTTCCGCCGGCAGTCCGACGGCTCATCGAGGAAGGAACACTCTCCCTCGCCCTCCCCTCCCTGCTCTCCTCCGAAAGCGCCGATGACGGCACATGCAAGATCGCCCTGGCGCTTGCCGACGGTCCGGCAATCGAGTCCGTCCTGATCCCCCGAAAAGGACAGATGACGCTCTGCCTCTCCACCCAGGCCGGTTGCGGCATCGGTTGCCGCTTCTGCCGGACCGCCTCCATGGGCCTTATTCGCAACCTGACGGTCTCAGAGATTCTCGCTCAGTGGATCGTCGCCGCCCGTCAGCTTGGCACCTCCCCGAACGCGCCCCGAATCGACCACATCGTCTTCATGGGCATGGGGGAGCCCCTGGCGAACCTCGATGCCCTCATCCCCGCCATTCGGGCCCTCACCCACCCCGACGGGGTGGGCCTCTCGCCCCGCCGTATCACCGTCTCGACCTCGGGGCTCGTCCCCCGCATCGAGGCGCTGGGAGAGGCCAATACGGGAGTTCGGCTCGCGGTCAGCCTCTGCGCTCCCGACGATGCTCTCAGGCGAACCATCATGCCGCTTGGCCGCATCTACCCCATCGACCAGATCCTCGAGGCCTGTCGCCGGTTCCCCTTGAGAAACCGGGACAGGATCACCTTCGAGTACGTCCTTCTCGCGGGCGTGAACGATAGCCCGGAGATGGCCCGGGCCCTGGGACGCCTTCTCGCCCCCTTCCGGTCGAAGGTCAACATCATTCCCTTCAATCCCTTCCCCGGATCTCCCTACGCCCGGCCCTCCGAGGCCGATGTCGTAAGGTTTCATGAGATCCTGGGCGGACTCCACATCACTGCCACCGTCAGGAAGACAATGGGCCCCGACGTCCTGGCCGCCTGCGGCCAGCTGGCCCGGGAGATGGAAAGTCAAAAAGTGCTAACGGGAGGCGACACTCCGTGAATGACAAGACAGCCTTTCACGCCCGGATCATTCTCTATCTTGGAATCGAGTTCCTCCTGATCCAGGGCGGCATGACGCTCAACCTCTATGCCTCGATGCACAACATCGGGGGGCTCGAAATGATCTCGTGGTTTGGCATTACCGGAAGCCTGGCCGCCGCGGTCGGATTCGGAGCCCTCCTCGTCGAAGCCCGACCCGAGATCCCCTCGGGCACCGACCCGGGATTCCTCTTCCGGATCGCCCCCCAGCTTCCCTGGATATTTGCCTTTGCCCTTCTCTTCGGAGAATCCCTCATCTACTTTCCCAAGCTCTGAATAACGGGCCCAAGCTCTGCTAACACGAACAGCTCTCGAAAGAAAAAAGGCCGGACGGGAGTAACCCCGACCGGCCTTTGCCATTTTTGCGAATGTCGTCTGCCTAGGGATTGGGGGCCGCCATCTTCGCCTGATGTTTGGAGAGTGCCAGGTTTAAAGCCTCAAGGAACTTCTGGGGCTCGAACTTCACCACATATTCATCGATACCGAGCTCCCGGCCCTTCCGGACGTTTTCCGTTCCGCTCATCGAAGAGTTCATGATGATCGGAATGTTCTTCCATTCGGGATGTTCCTTGACTTTCTTGACGAAGGAATACCCGTCCATGATCGGCATCTCCACGTCGGAGATAATGGCGGCCAGGTCGGCAGGATTCTTGTTCCAGATCTGGGCAAGGACCGTAAGTCCTTCCTCACCGTTTCGTCCCAGGATTACCTTGTAGCCGTCCTTGTCGAGGGCCTTGGAGAGCATGTTTCTCGCCACGGCGCTGTCGTCGACAACAAGAACGACCTTACCGGTGGGAGGCGCCTTCTGCATGGATTCGAGGTCGTGTTCCTGGCGCGAGTAAAGCCCCATCTCCTCAACGATCGTCTCGAAGTCCAGGATGAGAAGGACCCGCCCCTCGTCTGGACCGTCGGTAAGCTTGATCGTCCCCACCACACTCGAATCCTTGTGGCCGGCGGAAGAGGGCAGGTTGATCGGGACGATGCTCTTCCAGGAGACCCGGCGGATCTGAACGCTCTGGTGCACGAGAAAGCCCAGGCGGATGTTCGAGAACTCCGTCACGATCACCTGGGTCGACGTGATTCCGGTCGGCTCGGTGACCCGCATCCAACGGGCGAGATTGATGATGGGGATAACAATGCCCCGGAGGTTGATGACTCCGTCCTGGAAGGGATTGGCGTTGGGCACCGGCGTGATCTCGGGAAGCTTGATGATCTCGATCACCTTGGCGACATTGACCCCGTAGATCCCTTCCATGACCTTCTCGGGGTTGTTCTTGTCGACCTGGAAGATACGAAAGTCGACCAGCTCCATCTGGTTCGTGCCGACCTGGAGAACGAGGTTCTCGATATCTGTCTTGCCACTGCTCATGAGACTCTCCTGTGGAAAACGGGGGAGGGCGTTCCCTCGCCGGGGAACCCGGTGTCCTTAGGTAAAAATATTTGCATCGAAGCCGACCTTGGCCCGGGAAATCCAGTCGATGAACTGACGGGCCTCCTTCTCGCGGAAGATCGATCCGTGCTGCGGACAGATCATCTTGATGGGGAGGTTCCGGATCTTTCCGATCCAGTACTCGATCGCCTTTGACGTTCCGACATAGCGAACGTGAAATCCTTCCATATGCTTGACGTGGTCCTCGAAGTTCTCCACATAGAGAGGCGTCTCTCCCTTGGGATAGATTGCCGCCCCCACGTCCCCCGTAAAGAGTATCCCCGAGGCGTGGTCGAAGACGTGGAAATTCCCGGGAGAATGCAGGAAGTGGGCGGGAACGAATTCAATCCGGCTCCCGGAGGCCAGAGTGAGCGTCCCTCCCCCATCAGGAATCCCTTCGATCCGGTCAAGGGCCGTCACTCCGTAGTGGAGGAGAAACCGGATCCAGAGTGCGGAAACATGGACGCGGGCGGGGGTCATGTCGAGCCATGAGGCCAGCCCCCCTCCCACATCGGGGTCCTGGTGGCAGAGGAAGATATGATCAACCTTCTCCGGATCGACAAACTCGCTCATATTCACAACAACGCGGGAAAAGACGCCGAAGCCGCCTGGATCGAGCAAGGTCCCTCGGCCGTTGTCCACAATCAGGTACTGATTGGTCTGGACCCCTTCTTCGAGGCCCGTTTCATCGCGGCCCAGCCAGCAGAACTTGTGGTTCGGGGAATCGTAAATAATCTCCGAGGACATGACACCTCCTTAAGAACAGTTGATCGACGGACACCGGTGGCTTATAAGGAGCCGCGCACCTTTTTCATGATGTCCTTGAGCCCCGTGACGAGCCCTTCGAGTTGCTTCTTGACGGAAGAGACACTCCGGGACTGGTTCTCAGTGACTCCCACGATCGACGAGAGCGTGTTTGAGAGGACGGTGGCGTGGTCGACGATAGACTCGAAAACCGTTCCTACAATCTCGGCCTTTTTCTGGCTCTCTTCGACCTTCCCCAGCGTACCGTGGATCAGGGTCACCGTACGGGTTGTATCGCTCTGGGTCTCCCGGATGGTGGATCCGATCTCCTTGGTCGCCCGGATGGTTCGTTCGGCAAGCTTTCTCACCTCATCGGCCACTACCGCAAATCCCCGACCCTGCTCTCCGGCCCGGGCCGCCTCGATGGCGGCATTCAGGGCAAGCAGATTGGTCTGGCTTGCGATGTCGTCGATCACCTCGACGACCTTGCCGATCTCCTGGCTCCGGGAGTTGAGCCCGTTCACCACATCGACCAGGGCCCGCATGGCCTCGCCCGACTCGCGGACCTGGGAGAGAAGGTCTTCAAGCGTTTTCCGCCCGGCCTCCCCTTCGGTACGGGTCTTCTGCGCCTCATTCGAAACCCGGCCGGTTGTGGTTACGATCTCGCGAATCCCGGAGTCGAGCTTGTCCATGGCGGAGGAGAGCTCATTGGAGGCCCCTTCCTGCATGTCGACAGAAGAGGAGAGGAGCTTCTCGCTTGTCACATCGCGAAAAATAGTCATATAGCCCAGAAGGGCCCCCGTCGACTCGTCAACAAGAGGCTCCGTCGTCGAAAGGAGGGAGATCCCGCCGATCTCCATCACCTGATTCTTCCGAACCTCGCCGGGACGAAGCCCTTCGAGGATCTTCCGGATCCGGTCGGGGTCCTTGTGGAAACGGTGGATGGAGCCCCCCATCACCTCGTTGGCCGAGACGCCAAAACTCTTTCTCATCTCGGCTTCCATCTGGGAGACGATCACCTTCATCGCCTGATTCATATAGAGGATGGTGTTTCCACCCCGACCCGAACCCATATCGGGCGAGGCCACGGCGATGCCAAGATTGGGAATCGCATCGAGAATATGGAGAAGGACCCGGGCATTCTGGGTCAGGCCCCTGCCAGCACTCTCCTCTCCATAAGAACTCCGCCCCGGACTCTTCGAGACTGGTTCCTCACCGCCACTTCCTCGCCCGAATAACGCCGCCATCTTTCTCTCCTCCGGATCATAAAACAACCTTAAACAACCTTTTACCACACACACGCGTCTTGGTGGTACTGATGGTCCATGATACTCTTATCGGGAGCATTTTCCAAAACTGTAATGGAGACTCTCTTTTCCTCTTTCCGAACGGCCAGACAATCCGGAAGGCTTCAAGTAAAACATTTACGAACAAATAACAACCTTTATGTCACAATATGAGCAAACAGATTACCCTCGCCTCATTTCCGATTCCCAGTAAAACAAGCCAAACAAGGACGAAAGGACATGGTATGACAATTGCAATATATTCAGCAGGGAACAATGATATGGTATCGATCAGGATCGAAGGAGAAGAATCCCATGGAGAGTGACACCAGGAAAGCCAGCGATATTGAGACCGAGAGCGGGGAGGATTTGCGCGAGAGCGCCTTTCTAGAGGACGAACACGAAGGAGAGATCAGCCCCATCGACGGCTGGATCGACTCTGTCACCGACGCGGCCGACAAGTTTTTTTCCGAGAGCCTTCCTTAACCCGGAGACATCCCACGCGTCCCTATCCAAAAACGAAACACTCTCGTCCGCTTCCGGTTCAAATCGAATCACCTCCAGTTACGTCACGGTGATTCTTCCACCACTTCAACCGGATCGAAGCTCACCAGAACCTGCGCAAGACCCTCGATTCTCTCCCGCCCCCAAAGCCGTCCGCCACTTGCCCCCAATCCTCTGAGAAGATGGAGTTCCCGGAGCCTCCCCGGAGGATCGAGGAGATCAAGAACCTCCCGCCCCAGAGAGGGAAGAAGTCCCCAGTCGGGAGAGGCGCCCCCCACAAGGGCATCGACAACTCTGTCCGTCCACAGGGGGATCCTCAGGTCTTCCCTCCCACGGGCCATCTCCAGCGGATTCTGGGAGAGGACTCCCGAGAGGAGCAAAAGGATTTTCTCCCTTTTCTTCGAGGCGAGATGGCGGAGTGACTCTCCAAGCAGGGAGGCCTGGCGGACACCGCTGAGAGATTGAGAGACCGGGAGAACCGGGGTCGTCCCCTCCGGCAGGAGAAAAAAGAGCGGGACCGATACGGCGTGATCAATCCCGTGGATTCCCGGAGCTACCGCCATGCCGACCTTCTTCGCCTCCTGAAGGAGCCTCTGCCCCAGGTCGGGCGATCCGGGCGGATCGTACTGATAGTGGTGGCCAAAGCCTGAAAAGTCCCGGGAGGAGATGTGTTCGGAAGAGAGGTCGAGAAGTGTAATGTGCCGGACCTGCCATCCTGGAGTATAGGCGATGACGGCATCGAAGGGCTCTGCCGACTGAGCGAAGAGCTCCTGCCGCAATCTGACGAAGGCTCCGGCCATCTCGCGCTCCGCTCCCCGGAGAAAGGAAGAGAGAAGGTCGGGGCTGTGAGGCGCCATGACAGGCCAGATCCGGATCATGAAGGCTCGCGGCCTCCCGGTTCAAACGGGCGTCCGTCCGGATGGAAAAGCCTGACGATGGGCCGATCCTTCGGCCAGTCGAAAAGACCGGTCTTCACTGGGGGCCAGTCGGGCGGGGGCGCGATCGTCTCTCCCCGCCTCAGCCGGGAAAAGTCCCGGGTCAGCTCCCCCTTGTTCCGTGTCAAGAGGCGGATTCTCGCCCATGCCCGTCCGTCGCAGAAATCTCCCCAGAAAAGACCCTTTTCCCGGTGCAGAGGGGAGACGAGGCGAAGGGCGGGGGCCTGCAGGGGGGACGATCTCGAAAAAAGAAGGTAGGTCATCTTGAGAGCATCCTTGACGTGGCCCACCGCTTCGGCCGTCCGCAGAAGCTCTCCGGAAAATCCTGCCGGCCTGTCCTCGTGGCACCAGTTGTCAGGATCGGAAAGCGCCGGACAAGGGGCGCTGCGCGACCCGGGACAGGGGGCCAGAAGAACAAGTCCGGGAGTGCGCTCGAGAAGGCTGTCTCCCAGAGACAGAAGAGCTCGTGAGGATCGTTTGTCGGCCGGCTCCACAAGAAGAAGAAGACCCTCGGGAGACAAAACGTCGACCACGGCTCCAAAGAGCTCTGCGAAGCCTTCATGGGCCGACTCGTTTTCGGCGAGGCAGTTCGCCATGGAGACGATGTCCCAGCCTTCGCCCAGAAAAGGTCTCTCAGCCGGCAGAAGAGCCCTTGAATAAGAGAGAGACAGACCAGACCCGTCCTTGTCACCGGCGATCCGGACCAGCGCCTCTTCCGAGCGGTCGACCATGTGCAGGTCCACCGAGACCGGACAGCTTGCCAAAAGAGTCCGGGCCAGCGCCAGGGAAAACTCTCCCGTGCCCGAGCCAAGATCGAGAATCCGAAGCCTCTCCTTCCGGAAGAGCTCCGGAGCCCCCCGGAGAAGAATTTCCTCTCCCAGCGCCTCTCCCTTGGCCCGCCCCACCTCGCCGTAATAGGCGCCATAGGCCTCCCGGCTCTCGGAGCGGTCCATGTAATCCGCAGGGATCGTTCTTTGGGAGAAGCTCCGGGAGAGTTCCCGGACCTCTCCGATGATCTGGCTCTTTCTGTTTTTCACAGTCCTCTGATAGAATAAGGGTTCCGGGCGTTTTACCAGACACTAAAAAACAGTTAAAATCCTGCGTGACCGGCCATGATACGCGTTTCATCATGGACCGCCGCGAACAGGGATCTCGACAAAGAGGATTTCACTTCATGAAATATCAGGCCCCTCGCGGTGTCAAAGACCTTCTCCCCCCGGAATCCGAGACGTTTCGGCGCCTTGAGGAGGAGCTTCAGGCCCTCTTTGCCCTCTCCGGCTTCCGGGAGGTCCGGCTTCCGATTTTCGAATCGGCCGCGCTTTTTTCGCGCTCGATCGGCGAGTCGACCGACATCGTCGAGAAGGAGATGTATCTCTTCGAGGGGAAGGGCGGTGAGCGCCTTGCCCTCCGACCCGAAGGAACCGCCTCTCTTCTCAGGGCCGCCATCGAGCATCGGCTGGCCGAACCCGGACGGACGACACGTCTCTCCTATCAGGGTCCGATGTTCCGACACGAGCGCCCCCAGGCCGGGCGCCTCCGGCAGTTTCACCAGGCGGGAGCCGAGATTCTGGGGACAAACGATCCCGACACCGATGCCGACCTGATCGCCATGGTCAGCCGGTATGCCAAAAAGACGCGTATCCCCGGATCGACCCTTCTCATCAACAGCATGGGGTGCGATGCCTGCCGGCCGGCATATCGCGCCCGGCTTGTCGACTATCTCGAAGCCCACAAAAACACCCTCTGCGAAACCTGTCTTCGCAGAACGGCGACAAACCCCCTCCGCGTTCTCGACTGCAAGGTGGAAGGCTGTCAGGAGGTTCTTGAGGCGGCTCCCCCTCTCACCGAATTTCTCTGCACCTCTTCGCGGGAGCACTTCGAGAGTGTCTGCCGTGGGCTTATCGACCAGGATATCCCGTACACACTCTCCCACCGCCTGGTGCGAGGACTCGACTACTACACGGAAACGGCCTTCGAGTGGGTCTCCGATGCCCTTGGATCCCAGTCAACATGGGCCGCAGGCGGACGCTACAACGGACTTGTCAGCTCTCTCGGTGGCCCCGACATCCCCGGGGTTGGCCTCGCGATCGGAGTCGAACGGCTCCACCTCCTGCGGGAGAAGGCAGACACCCTTCCCCTCCCGACCGATCCGCCGGTCATGATCGCCCTCCATCCTCTTGATGAAGCCTCCCGGGGGTACATCCACCGGATCCTTTCGGCACTTCGGGAGGAAAACATCTCCTCGGTCGGACTCTTTGGCCAGTCCCGCCTCAAGAAGGCCTTTGTCTCGGCGGAGAGGGAAAAAGCCCGATATATCGGGCTGGCAGGAGAAGATGAGCGGGAGAGCAACACCCTCACGATCAAAGACCTTGCAACCGGAGCCCAGAAGACGGTTCCGGCCTTCCCTGCGGCCGCACTGGCCAATCTCCTCAGGATGGGGTGGGGAGCGGAGTCCTAGCCCGGGGCTCCGCCCATACCCTGATATGTTCGGGCCAAGGCCCGCTTTTGCAACTCCTACCCCTGCCCCTTGTTCACGATATAGACCGCCGCATCCTGCCTGAACCGGCCCGGCTTGGGGGTAAAGCTCTCCACATCCACCCTGAAGTTGTGAAGTCCCGGAGAGAGTTCCCTTCCCGCTTCAACCGTCATGACGATCTTGCGGTGTTCTCCCGGCGGGATCGACACTGCCGTCTCAGCGAACTTCACACTGGGAGCCGGAAGCCCCTCCTGCCCGATGACAAATCTCTCAGCGCGGGGGGTCTTGTTGTAGATCCCCACCTCGAACTGGTCGAAGCGCCCCGGAACCTGGCTGAAGGTGACCCTATAGGGTGAATAGGTCGCGATTCCGTAGATAAAGAGCCCCAGAGGAACAAGGCTGAAGACAGTGGCCACGACAAAACGAACCGTTCCCGGAGAAAGCCGCCGCCCCTTCATGGCTCCCTTCTCGTCGACATAGACGCCGTTTTTGTGGAAGGTGAGAAGGGAGGGAAGCCCGCGCTTTGCCGAATAATCCTCGCAGACGACAACGCACTCTCCACAATTGATGCACCGGGAATAGTTCTTTGTATCCCGGGGATCGATATCGATAAAGCAGGACTTCACACAGAGATTGCACCCGGTGCATTCACCCCTGCGGGCGTGGTCGAAAGCGACCTTCAGGGTATCGTCGGTCTTGAACATGTGCTGCCAGAGGGGATAGGGACAGACCCATTTGCACCAGTAGTGACGGACGAGCAGAAGGTTCAGGAACATGACCCCACCAATGCCCAGGACCAGCCAGTAGGCGGTAGGGCTCGCTCCTGTCAGAAGATCGTGAAGGAGGCTCTTGGGGGGGATCACATAAGCGGTTATGATCACGGAAACAAGAAGGGAAAAAAGAGCGACCCCTCCGGCAAAGAGGGTCCACTGACCGATCTTTTTTAGCACCCCGACCTTTTTGGGACGGGCAGCCGAAAGGGTCACCTCCCCGAATCCCGGACCCAAAGCCGCCGAGCCGAAGGAGAACTTCGCCAGGGCATTGGTCCATTCGGAAAAGGTGTTCTGAAGACAGGCCCATCCGCAGTAGACCATGCCAAGTACCGCATAGACCGCCGTCATGGCCGATATGACAAAGATCCAGAACGGAAGAATGAGGAAGAAGTCGCTCCACCAGACCTGGTAGCCCATGATAACGAAGCGTCCGGTGGAGAGATCGATATGGAAGACACCCGTAAAGGGAAGGAGGACGAGAACAACGATGAAGGCCACCTGAACGATGGTCCGCACCTGGGTGACCCGAAGACCTGCGGCCTTTTGTGAGGACTTGCCGATCTTCGGCATCGGTATGAGTGGTTGCGTTTGTTCCATGGAAGAGAAGCCCCGCTCGGTTTAAGGATGACGGGACCTACTCCTCCCCTTCCTCGTCATGGCCACCCTGACCACCGTCCCGCCCGCCAATAAGACCTGAACCATGGCCTGAACCGTGGCCCGGTTTTTCAAGCTCGTGCTTAAAATACCAGGAGATCCCGAGATACAGGAAGACCGGTATCAGGATTCCCAGCAGAAAGAACAGGTAGGCAAACCAGGGAAGTCCCAGAGTGACGTGGACATATCGGGGAAGATAGGCCCATGCCGGGGTCGAAAGAAAAATTACCCCTCCCCCCCATAGTGAACCCAGCAGAAGGGGTTTGTAAAGAAACCCCTTCCCCCCAGACCTCCCCGTTGAACTTCCAACATGTCTCACTAGGAGCGCCCTTCGCCGGCAGCCGCCACGGTGGCCCCCAGTGACGAAGAAATCTCCTCACGCTCGTTTTCCGGAAGGGTTTTCCGCCCTTTCGCCACCTGAACCGTCATGTAGATGTTGTAGGCAAAGATGATGTTGGCAAGAAGGACGAAGGTGCCGAAGATGCCGACCATCTCCATGTAGGGAGCCTCAACAGGCTTGATGTCGGCGACATTTCCGTGAAGGAGGATCATGCCTCCCTTGTAGCCGGCGATGCAGAAGGCCAGGACCATCCCGACGAGGCTGATATTGTGCATCCAGAAATGTATCCGGAGAAGGCGATAGCTATAAAGCGGGCCGGCGAAGATCCGGGGGACGATGTAGTACATGGAGCCGAAGATCGCCATCTCGACCCAGCCCAGAAGGTTGATATGCGTATGGCCGAGGACAATCAGGTCTGACGGTCCGCCCGCTCCCGCCTGGACAAAATTCCGGAAGGTCTCCACTCCACCCATCACCGCCCCCCACGAAAACCCGATGATCGCGTACAGAAGGCAGGCATAGTAGAACTTCATGATATAGTCCTTGATCCGTTCGTCCCTGGTCATTGCTCTCTCCTGTTTTTTCCTTGCGGCTATCATTACCTTGTCACTATCCGAAGACTATCTCCGGGCGTCCATGCAGAGCCGGAAGCCAAAGAAGTCGGAGGCGTAAACCGGCCACGTCGGATTTCTTGCCGTCACGCGGGCGCTATACTGGTCGCTCTTCCACGAGCCGCCCCGGAGGACATAGTAGCTCTTTCCCTCCACCGGGTGCAGGGCGCCGGTTGCATCGACCCGATAGGCAAAGAAGCGCGCCTTGTTGGCAGTGTTCCCCGGGTAGGGGCGATAGGGCGAACTCGTCCACTCGAAGACGTTGCCGGCCATGTCGAGCACCCCGTAGGGGCTGGCCCCCATAGAATAGCGATTGACAGGAGAGGTGTCCCCGACCGTGTAGTTGGCATTAGCCCGCCGCGGATCCCAGACACTCCCCCAGGGCCACATCCTCTTGTCCTGACCACGAGCCGCCTTTTCCCACTCCTCCTCCGTGCAGAGCCTGGCCCGGCGAAACCTTGCATAATCCCGGGCATTCTCCAGGGACACAAAGGTCACCGGGTAATCTCCCCGCCCGGCGGGATAGCTCCCGGTCTTCCAGTTGGCCGGGGCCAGATAGTGAAGCTTGTCCACGAAATCCTTGTACTCCCTGTTGGTCACGAGGTGGCGTTCGATGAGATAGGGAGGAAGGTAGACCTTGTGGATCGGCTTTTCGTCAAAATTCGCAAAATTGTCCTCGGCCCCCATCCAGAATGGCCCTGCCGGAATCAGGACGAAGCCCTGGGGGATGCGGTACCCCGAGACGTCAACCTTTATCTGTTCCGTCGGGGAGAGATCCTTTCCTTCTGCCAGCTTCTTTGAGGCCTCCCCCTGGATCATGGCGTTTTTTGACCCTGGCATCGCCTCTGTAAGCACCCCGCCCATCGGCCTGAACTCCCCGGGCTCTGCCCCGTGCTTTCTGATCGAGGCAGTCGAGAGGCGAACGATTCGGTTCGAGGCAAGTCCGACCACATGAACGGCCCCTGCGATAAGAATCAGGAGAATAATCGTGATGGCAATCGCTTTCCAGGGAAGCTGCCATGGAGACATTTCGGCCGGGGCCAGATCGTCGTCATCGCTGGTAGTGATTTTCTTGCGGGGTTCACCATCGGCCTTTTCAGAGGGAGACTCTTCGTGACCATCCTTTAAATCATCCATCCTGACTAGATCCTTTCCTTTACCGGAGCGGGAGTCCCTTCAATGACAGCATTCTTGTCCCGCGATAAAACTGTCGCGAAAACATTCCACACAAATGTCCAGTGGCCGATGCCCATAAAGAGGGCCGCCAGGACAAACCCTATCCGATGGTAAGGCTGGTAGACGGCTCGTGCCAGGGGATAGACGATCCCCTGGGCAAGCATTCGATTGCCCTCGAGGATACCAAAGGTCAGAAGTACGGAATAAAATCCGACCACTCCCGCCACCATGAAGAAAAAGCTCATTTCTCCGAGAAAGGGGCTCCAGATTTTCTTTCCCGAAAGGCGCGGCAGGAGGTAGTAGACCATCGCCATGACCACAGACACCACCCCCCCGATCAGATTGATGTGGGCATGTGCCAGGGGATCGACAAGATGTCCCGCCTGGCCGGTCATATGGATCCAGTGACGAATCCGGGGGGTCGACTGGAGAAAGCCCTGCATCGTTCCCACGAAAAGACAAAAGACCCCGAACAGGATAAATCGGAGTCCCAGCTGATCGGTCGAGCTGCTGGCAGATTCGGAGAGTAGTTCGTTCTTCATTCGCACCTCAAAAAAAGTAGGAAGGTCAGGAGATCCGTTCCGGCCCACGGGGTTTGGGGGAGGCGGGGGATGTTCCACGAGCATTTCTCCTTCTCCGGAGGACCTCTCCTACATATCCTCCGAGAAAGGAGACCTCGGGAACGGTAATAAAAAAGATCATCATGAAGGGTGCGACGGGGATCCCCACCGTCATCCCCGAGGGGTGATAGACCTCGTAGAGATAGGTAAAAAGGAGATAGGCCATGGGAGGTATGGGCCCCAGAAGCTTCCCGAATGGCCCGGCAATGTATCCGGTGACAAAGGAGACAACCAAGGGTGCCAGAAGGTAGGAGAAGAGAATACCCGTTCCGAAAATATGATGAAACGCCCCATCGGTCAGTCCAAGCAGGCGATCTCCCGCAAAAAACAACAGAAGACCCGCCCCGACTCCCACAAGTGCGGCGGTAGGGTTTAATTTCTTTTTCATCGAGGGCGGTTCCTTATGAGCCGATCAGGGATTATGGCTCTTGGGCGTCGTGGCCGAGTCGGAGCCATGTTCGTGAGGCGGGGTCTTGGCGTCTCCGTCCTCCTCGTTAAAGATGATGTATTTGATGTTTTCGTCAAACTGACCATTCTTGTAGGACCAGTAGATCCCAAAAACGATGATCACAAGCGATACAAGACCCGTGGCAGTCCATAGATATGCAACGATCCCCTCTGGCAGTTTCATCTTATTCTCCTTGCGCGAACCGGGGCTCTATCCGGAATGGCGACTATTTGGGCGGTTTTGGATAATTGGGCGAACCTGGGAGAGCCTTCAGGCTCATCATGAGGTCGACGAGTTTATCTTTCTCCTCTGGAGAGATCTTGTCAAAGGTCGGAGCAAATTTTCCGCTATGCGCCGTTCCCGGGACAAGAGATCCCGGATCGTTGAGATAGGAATGGAGCCAGGCTGCCGTTCTGCGCGTCCCTTCTCCATCCATGTCCGGACCATCGTAGTCCCCCTCTCCGTAGACCACATGGCAATCGCGGCAAGAGTATTTCTCGAAGACTTCGTATCCTGCCGCCGACTTCTTGCTGAAAAGATAGACGTCGTTTGTTGTCCAGAAGGTCACCACATGCAAACGGGCCAGCACATAGAGGACCATTGCGGACAAAACCATCAATCCGGCCAGAAGAAATACGACTTTTTCACCGGTTTTCATCGATTGTCTACACCAGGATTCGTAAGAGAAGCTGGATGACGGCAAAGCAGATCACGCTTATGATACCGACAAAGCTCATGGCGATGATAACCTGCTCCCCGCGCTTGAGCTTTTTGAAGGGTCCGATGATATATCGGGACATGATGGTAAAGGTAATAACC
Source organism: Nitrospirota bacterium (assembly GCA_027366615.1). Taxonomy (GTDB): domain Bacteria; phylum Nitrospirota; class Leptospirillia; order Leptospirillales; family Leptospirillaceae; genus UBA4572. Next base: position 18,144 of record DAHXNG010000116.1, read on the forward strand.
GATGCGGAGAGAAAGGTAAAGATGACAACAGAAACTGACATTTTAATGGACATACACACCTCTTGGACCGATTGTACACCCCCACCATCGGGCCTGCAACTGGAAAAACAAAAAAGGCGGAATCCGTGAGGAAACCGCCCTTTTATGTATACGGAGAATCTCCGCCTGACTCCCTGACCGAATGACCGCCCCTTACTCGGGCTTCACGTCATCGATAAAGAAGGAATAGATGAGTGCTGAGAAAAGCATGGTCAAAGCAATGCACCAGAATACGATAGGACTATTGACATTCCACAAAGGACTCACCTCCCTTTGGATTGTGATTATTCAAAGAGGAAGGCCCTCGAAGCCACAAGCGCGAGAGACACCGGCCAGTGACTAGAAGTCGCGGGCAACTTCCGTTCTCTTCATCAGAAGACCGACCCAGGTAAAGAAGATCGAAACGTAGATCGAGTTTACCACATACCCCTGGTCCCACCACGGACGGGCGAAGTTGGGGGAGGTGTGGGCCTTCAGGACAGGAGCCCCCTGAACGATCCAGAAATGCAGGTTCCCGGGAAGCTGGGGACGGGCGCCGAAGAGAGGAAAGGTCAGAAGCTCGGCCGTCACCACAACCATGACCAGGAGAAGAATGATGATGCCGGGAACATTGTTCGTTCCTTCGAGCATCCCGTCGAATCGCATGTTAAGAAGCTCTTCAGTATCGGCCATTACGCCACTCCTTTCGGATCAATGAGGCCTCCCGACTCATAAAGTCGAGAGTGCCTGACGAATCGATTATCAGATGAGTCCCCGCACCTTTAACGGCCAGGGACCCGACACATTTTACCCTACTTGAGGCTCATCATGTAGTCTGCCAGGGCATTCAGGTCTCTCTTGGAGAGATAGTTGAATGACGGCATCTGGGACATGGGCTGAACCGCGCGGGGATTCGCGTGGTGAACAAGATGCCATCCCTTGATCGGGAGGCGCGATCCCACGTGGAGAAGGTCAGGAGCCTTCCGGTCAGAACCGAACACGGTCGGAGATTCACCCACGAAGTCGGAAACCCGGGGAGGCGCACCGAAGTACTGCCAATCCTGGGTCTGCTCCGGAAGGAGCGTATGGCACCACCAGCACCCTTCGCGAACAAAGATCACCTTACCCTTACCGATCATGGTCGGACGGTTATCACCGGTCATGAAGGGATCTTCAATCGTGAATCCGCTTTCCGGGCCGTAGTCCTTGGCCTTCTGGATGGCGGTTGCAGACGGGGGAACCTTGCTCATCTGCATGGAAGGGAACAACACGGTAATGGACATGGTCACAGCAAAAATTGTTCCGGTCATCATCACGCCAAACTTGTACTCGCGAAATGCCATCTCGCACTCCTTAAACGATCTTGAGTTTTACTCTGTCCCACCAATATGCGGGGAACAATCAGGCAACGGCCTTAAAGACCGTGCCCCCAGAAAGGGGATATCGGCGTGAGATCCCCCATCCACCGACAAAGCAGTTCTTACTTCTTGCGAGACGGATCGAACTTCGCCCGGGCGCCCAATCCCGCCATGCAGACGAGAAGAAGAACAAGGCTCCCGATGGCCGAGGCCGTTCCCATGGCGGCGGCAAAAGAGGCCACGCCCGAGCTTGCCCCTCCCGGGGTCATTCCGCAACAAAAACCGTACTGCGTAGGAAGCACATGCGTCGGATCACCAGGATTCGACAGATCCTTCAGTTGCTGGGGGGTCAAACTTGTGATCGCATTCAACATCCACATACCACCACCTCCTTAAAATTTGAAAAAAGAATCCTGAAAACCCAAAAACCTACCAGTTTTCGCGCTTCCGGTGGTATGAATAGGAATAAAGACCAATGAGCGCTCCGGTAATGGCGGTCAGGACCATGATCCAGTAGATCCAGACATACGACTCGCGCCAGGTTTCAAACCGGTGCGCACCGAACCATTCCTGAAGACAAAAACCAACGACTGAGCCGCTACCGACAGCCGAGAACGCTGCGTTTAGCCAGTAGCCGACGATCCCCTTCTGACCGCTTTGAGCCACGACAGACCCCCTTTAAATAAAGATAAGGAATAAGTGCCACATTCACACGTCCCTGCAGTCAGGGACATGCAAACCTTAATTTTGAGGGCATTACACACCCGAAGAATACGCTTTGATGTTTTTCTTGTCAAGCCTCTTTTTCTCCTTCCCGAAATTTCCATGGAATCCATTCCTGCGTTCGGTTATTATCCTTATTATGATCAACTCCTCCTCTCCCGAATCCCCTTTCCCTCCGGAAAAGGGACACCTCTCCCCCGGTCTCCGGATCCGTGATCTTGTGCTGGGAATGAACGACGGGATGGTGACTCTTACGAGCTTTCTCGGCGGTCTCTCCGGCTCTCCGCTCCCCCGCACATCGATTCTCTATTCCGCCCTCATGACGGCACTTGCGGGGAGTCTTTCCATGGCGGCAGGGGCCTATCTCGCCACCCGGAGCCAGAACGACCTTGTCCGTCGAGAGATCAAACGCGAGCAATGGGAGATCGAGAACGTTCCCGACCTTGAGAGGAAGGAGGTCTATGAACTTTTCCTCTCTTTTGGCCTCCCTCCCGCCGAATCGGCCCATGTCACCGACCGGATTGTGGCCGATCCGGCAGTTTGGCACCGGTTCATGGTCAGGGAGGAGCTGGGCATCCATGAGGAGACGATCGAGTCCCCCATGAAGGGGGCCCTGGTCCTGGGAACATCTTTCCTTGCCGGATCCCTTCCCCCCCTCCTCCCCTATTTTATTTTTCCCCGGATCGGTGAAGCCTTCTCGGCCTCCCTTCTTTTTTCCCTTCTGGCCCTCGGCGTCACAGGCTCCATCAAATCACGGCTGGCCGGAGAGAAGGCCTTCAAGGGAGCCGGAGAGATGATTATTCTTGGGGGACTTGCCGGAGCCGCCGGCCTCTTTCTGGGAGAACTGCTTCCCCGTTTTTTCAACCTTGCCCCCTGAGCGCGGCGTCTTCATAAACTCCTTAATTTCCGGCCGTCGTCTGTGATAAAATGCCACGATGATACCTTCTTCTTTCCCCGACGCCAGACCTGCGAAGGAGCCTTTCCTGACATGAGCACCCCCGCCCCCTACATCACCGTCTACGCCCCCGCCTCGGTCGGAAACATCGGACCCGGATTCGACACCCTGGGAATGGCTGTGACCGGCATGGGCGACACACTCTCCGCCCGACTTGATACCTCTCTCGCCGGCGACCTGATCGAACGCATCACAGGAGCCTGGGCCCCCCTTCCCATTGATCCCAAGGAAAATACCGCCGGTATCGCCCTTCGGATCATGCTCGACCGCGCTAAAGTGAGTACCCCCTTTCGACTTGTCCTTGAAAAGGGAGTCCCTGGATCGGGGCTCGGCTCGTCTGCGGCTTCCGCAGTCGGAGGAGCCTATCTTGGAAGCCTTCTCTCCGGCAAGAACTTTCCCCCGGAGGAGATCCTTGCCGCCGCTCTCGAAGCCGAAGCCGGGGTCAGCGGAGGAGTCTTCCTCGACAACATCTCGGCCTGTCTCTACGGCGGAGTTACCGTGAGCCACGGAGAAAGCCGCTCCTCACTTCCGGCCGGCGTCGTTGATGGGATCCACCTCGTCTTTATCGTCCCCCGCAAAACACTCAAGACATCCGACGCCCGAAAGGTCCTTCCCGAGATGGTCCCAAGAGACCATGCCGTCGGCGCACTCTCCAACACCGCCGGAATCCTCCTTTCACTTCTCAGAAATGAGCCAGCACTTTTCTGTGAACGGGTCCGCGACCCCCTGATCGAGCCCTACAGGAAGGCTTTGATTCCCGGCTTTGACAACCTTCGAGAGGCCGCCATGAAGGCCGGCGCCGGGGGCTTTGCCATCTCCGGTGCCGGCTCGACGACCGTCGCACTGACACACCGTCCGGATCTTGTCTTCTCCATCAGGGAAGCCCTCGAGAAGGCCGTCGCCGACCATTCACTCGAAGCCACCGTTGTGACCTCCTCCATCGATCCGAAAGGAGTGCGTCTTGCAGATCGCTGATCCCGTCTACGCCATAGAAAAGTCTTACGATGAAAACTATCTGGAAGGTCCGGTCTTTCACGGGCGAATCCCCAAGACCATCCCTGAAGCTCCCCCGATCTCCTTTCTTGGACTTCCGGCAAACAGTCGCCTGGGGATCCCGGCCGGCCCCCTCCTGAATTCGGAGTGGATCAGCTTCTATGCCCGGATGGGGTTCGACCTTCTCGTCTACAAGACCGTGCGCACACACCCCCATCCTTCCTACCCCTCCCCCAATTGCCTTTATGTCTCCGTCAACGGTGACCTGACTCCAGACGTACTCTCAACACCCCTGATCGGGATTCCCCGGATGGAGCCGGCCTCGATGCGGGATATCACCATCACGAACTCCTTCGGCATGCCAAGCCAGGACCCCTCGGTCTGGCAAAAGGACGTGGCACTCTCCCGAACAATGATCGGCCAAGGACAGGTCCTGATCGTCAGCGTTGTGGGAACGGAAAGGGGGGGGGAGTCGATCGGCGACAACTTTGCCCGGGCAGCAAAGATGGCGGTTGAGGCTGGAGCAATGGCAATCGAAATGAACTTCTCCTGCCCGAACGTCAAGGGGTCGGAGGGCCAGCTTTTTCAGGACCCCAAAGCGGCCGGAGAGATCGCCCGAAAGGTTCGGAAGGAGCTTGGCACAGGCACTCCTCTCGTCGCCAAGGTCGGCTATATAGAAAGCGACAAAGCCGCCGGGGATCTCGTCAGTGCGGTCGCCCCCCACCTCGACGGAATTGCCGCCATCAACACCCTGTCTGCCACGATCATCAACCCGGAAGGCCGCCCGGCACTACCGGGAGAGGGACGGGAAAGGTCGGGCGTCTGCGGAAACGGGATCCGCAAGGCTGCGCTTGGAGTCGTCTCGCGCCTGGCCCGGGAGATCTCTTCCCGGAAAGTCTCTCTCTCACTGATTGGTGTCGGGGGAATCATGACGGTGGAGGATGTCGACCTCTTCCTCACCTCGGGGGCCGACTTTGCGATGGCCGCTACAGGGGCAATGTGGGACCCATTTCTGGCCTACCACATGAAGCAGCAGAACCTCAGGTAGACTCTCTCTTTTGGCTTTCTCTTCCGGGGAAAAGCCTGGAAAAGTACTCCTCGACCTCCTGCCGATAGCTCCGGTAGGGGTCAAGCATATAGAGGATCTCACCCTCGTCGACCTGAACGCCGAACCACTGGATGATATAGTCGAAAATCCCGGGCGTCTCCATAATCGTCTGAATGGCGATTGCCCGACCCTGGGCGCGGGTTCCGACAGGCCCGTCCCGAAGTGCCTGACGCGTCGCCGAGGGGGAGACCAGCCGGCGATGCGTCCCCTCCTCTTCGAGGGGAAAGAAAAGACCCGTCTCAGGATTGGTGTCGTGGTAAGCCAAATCGAGGCTCTCCATCCAGGGATCATCCCACGACACCCCCTCCTCCCTGGAAAAACCGTCGAGAAGAACAAACTTCTGTGCCCAGTCGACGCGATCGGCGATGAGGAACGGATCCTTTTTCTCGAGATCGGCAAGGACCTCTCTCCAGTTATCGAGAATCCAGTCCGTATCGTCATTTTCCCCGCGAAAGGCCTTTTCTGCCGCTTCGTAGAAGGCCCATTGGATATCGACCGCCTCGATCGTTCTCCCTTCAGACAGCTCCACCAGCCACTGCATCGACAGATCGTGCGACACCCCCCTGACCGCGGCTACAGGGTCGGCCAGGGGAATGTGCGGAGCCTCTCCCCGCTCGATCAATGCCAGAACGAGCCGCGTTGTCCCGACCTTGAGCCCCAGGGCAAACTGCGACATGTTCGAATCCCCCAGAAGGAGATGGATCCTCCGAAAATGGAGGGGATCGGCCAGAGGTTCGTCGCGGGTATTGACGATGGAGCGGTTCATCTGGACCCACTGATAGAAGGTATTGACCACATAGTCCGCGCGCTGGGAGATCTGGTAGGGAACAGAGGAAATGTTGTCCGAAAAGGGAAGAATGATGTCGTTGATGTGGGAGGCTCCAACGCGGCCGGCCCCGGCGAAGATCTGGCGAGTGACGAGGAAGGCCACGAGAGGATCAAGCCCCCGCTCGTTGAAGGGAAAACTACGGGGGACTGAATAGTTTTCGTGGGAGCCGAAGGTGGCAAGTGTCTGGTGGTCGATATTGTTCTTGATAAAGGAGACCTGGCCGGAGAGTCCCAGGTCGGCCAGCGCCTCGGTCAGAAGAAGATCTCCCGCGCGGTCCATGGCCACGAGGTCCAGGATCGTCCCGCATTCGGGAGAGGCATATTCGACATGGCCCATGTCGACATAGAGACGGCCTCCATTTAGCAGGAAGCCTCCGTTTCCGGGAGGCTCATCGTAGGCCCTCTGATGGAGGTCGATAAGGCCCGCCACCTTTTCCCGGAAAAGATGGTCGCGGACCTTGCGAAAGAGCTCCTCCTGACGGATCATGGACGCCCCCTGACCCTCCGGATCCCGGATGAGGAGACCGAACTCCGTCTCGATCCCGCAAAGAAACTTCACCGAAACCAGTCCGGGTTGGCCGGGATCCTTCGGATCCTTGCCGTATTGTGCCGATCGACTAAGATGCCCTCCCAGACCCTCTCAGAAAGAAGCCTCCTCCCGCACTCCCCCGCCTTTTCGGGAATGACGGCGTGACCGGATTCATCCTGCCCAAGCTCTTCCGGAGAGTAGAGAGCCTCGAGAAGAGCCCGCCCGATCCCGGGGAGTACCGAGGAGAGAGGGGAGAGGTCGGAGGGAAGTCGTCCCTCGAGAAGCTTGGCGATCTTCACCCTTGTCTCTTCGTCAGGGGCCAGGACCGATTGACGTGTGGAGCGAAGAATATTTCCATCGAAGGAGACCTGGAGGAGGAGGTCCTGATCCGGACTCTGTCCGACTTCGGCCAACAGGACATTCAGGATCACCGGAGGAACGGAGATATCCTCGAAGGCTCCCTTGAGTTTGGGAGCCAGACCAAAAAGGGCCAGCCTCTCGATCGTTACGTCTGACGAGGAGCGCTGAAATCCTTCGACGTGAGCAAGGGAGAGAAGCTGTCCCCGCACCGACTCAAGGTCGGCCGGATGGCCGATCCCGGCGAGGGCCATCCGGTCATAGAGCTCGAAGAGCTTGGGCGTCTGACGGTGGAATGTGGCAAGAACGATCCCCTCGAGGACGGAGACGGCCAGAACCGGTGCCGCCCGTTCGAGCTGGGAAGAGATGTAGTCCCGCCGTTGATGGATGGCATCGATCCAGCGGTAGGGCTCATCGAACACGCATCACCTCGCTTCTGTAAAGGAGGGCGATCTCCTGGTCTGCGACCGTCTCGAGAGAGCTTCCCGTCAGGAGGCGAACGACCGGATAGACAGGATCCTGGCCCTCAACCCCCCCTGTGGCCGAATCAAAATAGGAGGCGGTCTCAAGAAGACGGAGCGAGAGGAGTAGTGCCTCCTCCCGCGAAAGCGAGCCAAGCCGTTTCTCTCCCCATCGGTCAAGATAGCGAAGGATTCCCTGAACCTCGGGAGAGCCTGAGCCGCCCACAGAAAACTCAACCCCTTCGAAATGCGCCCCCAGGATGTCGTAGAAATAGATTCTGACGACATCACCATCCCGGGCGACGAAGAGAGGAGCCACGGCGCCGATGCCCTCCACGGCCATGGAAAGATTGTCCTTGAGAAGCTGTGCCAGGATCCGAAGCTTTCCCTCGAGCGAGATCTCGGAGAGCTGGCTTCTCCGATAGAACTTGAGAGAATGATCGAGGATGCGCCCCATCTCGAGCGCCATGGCGGGGGAACCGGAGATGGCAAGAAGGGCCGATCCGTCGATTTCGAGGATCTTGTCGACCCGGTTGGACATGATCCGGTTGGATGCGGTCGCTCTCCGGTCTCCCGCCACCAGAACGCCCTCTTTATAGTGGAAGGCCAGGATGGTCGTTCCGTGGGCGGCGCCCCGGAGCCCCTCCCCGCCAGAGAGGCGTGAGCTCCCCCCGGTCAGACCGGAGGAGCTATAGGGACGAAGAAGATCGGGAAGATAACCCGGTCGCGGAGGGGGAAAGCCTCCAGCTCCCGGAAGGGAATGTCTCTCGGAAGAGTTCACGGTCTACTCCCCTGTCCGTTGGCGGTAGCGCTCCGACTGTTTCGGGTCGACCTTCCGCATGCGATCCATCATTCTGTCCCGAATGGGCTTCGGATCAAGGTTTTTGGGGGCCGGAGCCGTTGGATCCTGGCTTTTTTTGGAGGGAAACGGAACCCGATCCTGTTCGTCAAGCGTTCCTGGTGTTGTCAAGGCGATGCCCTCCAACCGGTTGCCTTTCAGAGTCCCGAGCCTACCTGTTCGCTCCATCGAAGCCTCCTTCTTTGTTCATCTCCCGAATGATCGCCTCAAGATGTGCAGGATCGTCCATTCCGGCAATCCGGTCCAAAAGACGCCGAACCTTGCCCGCATCGGTTTCAAGATAGGGGGGAAGATCGAAGGTCACCCCCCCTGAAAAGGCAATCCTCTCCCACCCGGCCTCCCGGACCTCTCCTCCGAAGCGGGAGAGAATTGCCGAGCGGATAGGGGCACGGCCCAGGGCGGGAGGGTGCTCGCAGGCATCACGGACATCCTCCGGCCGGGTCAACCGCCTCATGCTTCCCTCCTCTTCGAGAGGCCAGAAGAGCCCCTCGCCCGGATCGATGTCATGATAGGCCAGATCGAGGCTCTGGAGCCACGGATCCCCCGGGACCACACGTTGCTCCTGGCAAGCCCACCCGAGAAGGGATTCCTTGGCCACCCAATCCACCCGGTCTCCAAGGCGGTCAGAATCAGCCCGGTAGTCGGAAAGTGCCCTGTCCCACTCCTCGACAACCCAGCGGTCCTCTTCGCTCCGAACGACGACATCGACGCGTTCCCGGTAGAGGGAGAGGATTCCGTCCGCCGTCATCATCCTCCCGTCCTCGCAGGCCACTGCGACATCTCCCTTTCTGGACCGGGAGATGGAGCGGATGGCCGCCACCGGATCGGCGAGGTCGGGGACTTTGCCGGGATGGACAAAAAGGGAGGCGAGGACGAGACGCGTCATCCCCATCTTCATGGCCGTCTGCCACTCCGACATGTTGGCATCCCCGCAGATAAGGTGGAGGCGGCGGTAGCGCTCCCTGTCGGCATGGGGCTCGTCGCGACTGTTCACCAAAGGGCGACGCTGCATGGTATCGACCCCTGTCAGGGTCTCCATGAAGTCTGCGCGCTGGGAGAGCTGATATCCGTCAGACCGGATCCCGTCCTCCCCCTCCTGTCCCACCTTCCCCGCGCCGGTCAGAATAATGCGGGCCACGAGGAAGGGGGTAATACCCCGGACAATCTCGGAGAAGGACATCTCCCGGGGAAGAAGGTAGTTTTCGTGACAGCCGTAACTGTGTCCATGGAAGTCGGTATTGTTCCGGTAGAGTCCGAGGACACCGGGCTGTCCGACGACAGCCTCCCGGAGACGCACCGCCTCCCGGAGGATCTCTGTCCCCGCCCGGTCAAAGAGAATCATATCGCGGAGCGTCAAACACTCGGGGGTGGAGTATTCGGGATGGGTATGGTCGTTGTAAAAGCGGGCCCCGTTCTTCAGAATCCGGTCGCTCTTGGACTCCCGAAACGAAAACCCACGCCGAATATCCGTCTGGAGGAATGCCTCCTCCTCCTCGTCCTGGGCGAGACGCTCTGCCCGACCGCCCCGGGCATCGGCCCGGGGATCCTCCTCGTCATAGGCCCAGATGCCGAACGAGGTCTCCCGATAGGCCCGGACAAGCTCCATTGATTCGAGGACCGGATCGGAGATCTCCAGATCCTTTCGAATGATGCCAAACTCTGTCTCGATCCCGCAGAGAATGTCGCCCGTTCCGAAATTGCAGGGATCCCTTCGCCGCTGTGGCTCCATGGACAGAAATTACTCGATCGCCCGGGAGACAAAACGGGCTCCCGGGGAGGCGGTCCGGACGCGTCGGACATCGACCACGTCCTGGGTCTCGATGTCCTGGAGGCCCATCCAGTCGAGGGCCATCTCCGGTGGGGGGAGGATATCCCCCTCATCAAACTCTGTATTCACGGCCCAAAGGAGATCGTCGAGGGTCACGCCTCCCCCCTTCGCCTCCTCGATTTCGCGAAGAAGAGCCCGCTCCTTCGCCCGCTGGACAACCGACCCGAGTACGGCCCCGCTCGAAAGGTCGGAGCGGTAGATCGGCGTTCTCGCACCTGAGCGCCGGAGCACCTCAAAGACAATATTGCCATCGGAGCGCTCGAAAAACCGGTCGCGGAAGATCCGCAGGAGCGTCTGCCGATCGCCTGAGGATGTATCAAGGGGAACGGTCTCTCCCATGTGGATCCCGAGGATCTCCAGTGCGGCATCCGAAGAGGGGCGGAGCACCTTTATCTTGCGGTCGATCCGACCCGGGCGCAGGATCGCCGGGTCGATCATCTCGGGACGATTGGTGGCAAGGATAACCATCTCGAAGCCACCGGGGCCTTCAAGACCGTCGAGAAGCGCACAGAACATCGGGACGATCGTATTGTGGATACTGAAACCGCGCCCGGATCGACGGGTTCCGAGGATCGCCTCCGCCTCATCGATGAAAAGAACGGGGAAATCGCCCGCCGACCTGATCTTCTCTCCCTCTTCGAAGAGCTCGCGGACGATGCGCTCGGACTCGCCGAGCCACATATTGAGAATCTCGGGGCCCTTGATGTGAAAGAAGACCCCCTTGAGATCCCGCCCCTTCTTGCTGGAGAGACGCTCGGCGATCTCCCGGGCGGTGGCCTTTCCGATCAGCGTCTTTCCGCACCCCGGGGGGCCGTAAAGAAGAAATCCCCGGGGAGAGCGGAAGTTGTAGCGGGCATAAGACTCCGGATAGAGAAGCGGGTTCAGGATCGCCTTCTTGATCTCTCCAATGGCATCCTGCTGTCCACCGATCGACTCCCAGCCGACCTTGGGCACCTCAGCCAGAAGATATCCCTCTTCCCTCTTCCGGACCTTTTCGACGATCACCCGCGAGGTACTGTCGAGGCGGACAAGATCTCCCGCCGACAGGCTCTGCCCATCGAGGATCTCGGACCGGTCGAGAACGGTGCCGAGCTGGCTGTCGGGACGGTCGGATCCCACCTCGACGCGCCCGTCGGAAAGCTCCCGTGCCACCCGGACCACAGGTCCGGCCATGTCGGGGCCGAGTGCGCCCAGAACGGAGAGCGCCTCGTTAAGACGAACCCTGTCCCCCTTCTTGAGGGTCAATAGGTCGACCCGCGGATCCACAGAGGCCTGGTAGTCTCCCCCACCGACCGTGACCCAAACAAGTCCGTCCTCTGCCCGACCCAGACAGGTTCCGATCCGAAAAGCCGGCTTTGTCACCTTCTCCAGGACCTCGGAGAGCCGAGCCGACTCGACGGAAAGCTTCTGCCAGTCGTTTTCGATCTCGAGAAGCCGCTTCTTGATCCTGTAGGCCAGTCGAATCTCCTCCTCTCTCCCGTCGAGTCTCCGCAGGAGGCTCTCCACCCCTTCGAGGATCTCCCCAAAGGGGCCGGCCCCCCCGCCCTCGCCCTGGGAATGTCCTGAGGAGGATGCGGGAGACTTTCTTGTCAGCGGATCATTCTTGTCCATGAACTGGGACCTCGTTATCAAAAGAGTTGTCTGCCCGATCCCTTCCCGACCCTGGAATTCCAACAAGACTTATGGGAGGGAATCTGCATACGGACGCGGCCAAAGAGGTGAAGATTTACATTAGGAGAATCTGCCCCATGAAAAAGACTCCTCCCAAGCTGGAGGAAAGGTCCACGGTCTCCATTACCATCCTACGGCCCTCCGGCTTCGAGGTCAATTCTGGCGTCAGCGGAAAACTCCGGATCAGAGGTTCTGAAGAATATGCTCCTCGGGAATCGCCCGCTCCTTCAGGACCGCAACCGTCTCATCGACCATCTCCTTCATTCCGCAGATGTAGGCCACCGTTCCCGGAAGGGGATGGGTTTCGGCTCTGAGAATGTGCTGGACAAACCCCGAGTGCCGGTCCCATTTCGAGTCAGGGAAGGTAACCGTCACGACAACGTCCACACCCATCGCGCTCCATGCGGCAAGCTCTTCTCCGAAATAAAGGTGGTTCGGCGTCATTGTCCCGAAATAAAAAGCCAGGCGTCCGAACTCCGACCTTCGTCTGAGGGCCTCGAGCAGGGTCGAACGAAGGGGGGCGATCGCCGTCCCGACACCCACGAAGAGGAGATTCCGGCTCTTGTGGGGATCGAGGGGAAAGCCGTTTCCTAGAGGCCCCTCAAAGGACAGACTCTCTCCCCCCGACAGGGAGAAAAGCTTCTCCGAGACCCCCTTTCCCCGCTTGACCAGAATCTCGAGATATCCCTTTTCGTAGGGAGGGGAAGCGATGGCAAAGTAGGCGCCCTTCTCCCCCTCCCAGAGGACCCGGATGAACTGGCCCTGGACAAAGTCCAGCGCCTTCGTCTCCGGCACCAGCCGAAAAAGCCTCACATCCTCGGCAAAAGGGTCGATCCGTTCAATCCGCGCCGTCATCACATCTCCCATGAGTTCGATTCTCCTTCTATGCTTTTATCTCCTGCCTTGCAGGCGGAGCGGCTTTCGCCTATTGTAGAGCGTGAGGGGAGAGAGGCCCATACCGGGGCTCTCATCACATCCACACACGACCTTTTGAGGTTCCCATGTCAAAGACTGAACTGATCCGGACCACCTATACTATCCGCACCGACGACATTCCCCGCGCGGCGAACCTGATCGCCCGGGAGATGAGCCTGGGGGTCAAGAAGACCTCCTATGAGACGGCCCAGACGGAGAGCTTTGCCGCCCGTCCGGCCATTTTGAAGTCCGGCAAGGGCAAGGCCACGGTGGAGATCATGGTTCCGTCCCAGCGCATCGCCTCGGCCTACGGACTGGTCCTGTCGATCGCCGGGGAGATCAGCTGTCTCAACATCCTGAAGTCGATCGAGCTCACCGACTTCCATCCGCCGGAGACCCTCCTCTCCCGGTTCCCGGGCCCCCAGTTCGGCGCCGGGGGGATCGCAAAACGGCGCAAGATCAAAGACCGCCCTCTCTTCATCACCGTCCTCAAGCCGTCACAGGGACTCACGCCCGCAGAGTACGCCCATATCGCCTACGAAAGCCTGGTGGGCGGCATGGATGTGGTCAAGAGCGATGAACTCCTCCAGGAGCCTGCGGAGGATTATATCAAACGTCTTGCGGCAACTGTCGAGGCCGCCCGACGTGCCGAGGAGGAGACAGGGGAGCCCAAGTGGGTCATGATGCACACCGTGGACAGGCCCTCCGTCATGGTCGAGCGATACCTGGCCGGGGGACGGGCCGGAGCGAAAATCGCCATGCTGAGCCCTGCCGCCTCGGGGTTTCCCCTGCTCGAAGAGCTGGCCCGACATGCCGTCGCCCCGATCATGGCCCACATGGCGACCTCCGACTGGCTCTGGCAGCCCCACGGGATGTCCGTCCGGGCCTGGGCCCGGTTCATGCGGATCCTGGGCTCGGATATCATCCTCTACCCGGCCCTCGCAGGAACACTTAAGGCCAAAAAGACGCATCTCAAGAGCGTCCTTGAAATCTGCCGGGAGCCCATGGGCTCCCTGAAAACATCCCTGATCGCCGTAGGCGGAGGGATGCATGCGGGGACCCTGGGGCTCCACGCCGACATGTTCGGACCCGACTTTGCCTATCTCTGCGGGGGCGGTGTCTGCGGACATCCCGACGGCGCGCGGGCGGGAGGACAGTCGATCCGGCAGTCCTGGGAGGCCTGGTCCCAGAAGATCCCCCTTGATCGCTACCGCAAGACCCACAAAGCCCTGGATCGCGCTCTTACAGCCTTCGCGACCTACGTATAGCCATCGTGGCAGTGGAGCCTCTCCCCCCTCCGTTCGGGACCGCGGCCGATCAAAAGCGCAATCGTCAGCGCCGCCGCTCCGGCAACGACAACAAGTGCCAAATCCAGGCGCCCTCCGGTGACCTTCGCCAGATGGGCCTCTAGCGGAGCGGTTGCAGCTGCCAGAAGGTTTCCGGTCTGGTAGACAACACCAGGGAATGTACCCCGTATCCCCGGAGGGGAGAGTTCGTTTAGATAGGCGGGAACCACACCCCAGGCCCCCTGGACGGAAAACTGCATCAGGAAGGCTCCCGCCGCGATCGTGGCGAGCGACCCGCCAAACCCCCAAAGCGGGAGGATGGCGATCGCCATGAGTGAGGCAATCCAGATCGCCCGCCTCCGGCCGATGCGCTCGGAGAGCGTCCCCAGGACAACCCCGCCCATGATTGCCCCCGTGTTGTAGAGTACGGCCAGCCCCCCGACCGTTCCCGGGGAGAGCCCCCGACGGGTTTCGAGGAGGGTCGGATAGAGGTCCTGGGTCCCGTGTCCCAGAAAGTTGAAAGCGGTCATGAGAAGGATGGCAAAGGCCCCGACCTTCCAGAACCTCCGGAGTGTCGCCAAAAATGCAGGCGCGGGAGATCTCCTCCCCTCGGCAAAGGCGGCCGACTCCGGCACCCCCCGTCGCACAAAAAAGACGACGAAGGCCGGAAGGATACCGAGCATCAGAAGTCCCCGCCATCCGGTCACGGGATAGAGCAGGGCATAGGCAAGAGCCGCCAGAAGATAGCCGAACGGATACCCGGCCTGGAGAACTCCCGAGACGAACCCCCGACATCGGGGAGGAACGCTCTCCATGACAAGGGAGGCACCCGACCCCCACTCCCCGCCCATCGCGATCCCGAAGAGACCCCGGAGAACGAGGAAGCTCCCGATCGAAGGTGCCAGCGCAGAGAGAAAGGCAAAAAGGGGATAGAGCGCCACGACCGCCATAAGGACCGGTCGCCGCCCGAAGCGATCGGCGAGGCGCCCGAAGAGAAGTGCCCCGACAGGGCGGGCCGCCAGGGTCAGAAAGAGGGCCATCGTAACCGTGATCAGCCCCACACCGAATGTCTTGGCCACATCCTTCATGACAAAGACCAGAAGGAAGAAGTCGAAGGCATCGAGACTCCACCCCAGGAAGGCCGCTCCCACGACCCGACGCTCATCGCTTCCCAAGGCCCTCCAGTCGCTTCTAAACGGCACAGGACCTCCGGACTCCAGGGAATCTCTCCCTAACCCGCATTGTATTTTTTCACAAAGGACCTGATGCGTTCTGTTTCGCGTTCGATCTTCTCTTTCATTCCAATAAAGCCCGGTTTCTTCTCGAGCTCCGCCGAGAGTGCCGCCAAGGGCTTCGCGCCCATATTGGCGGCCGCCCCCTTCATCTCATGGGCGGCGGCGGAGATCTCCTCCGGACTCCCCCCGACCAATGCCTGATCAAGCCGGGTGGACATTTCGGAGAGCGAGTCGAGAAAAAAGGCCAGCATCTCCTTCCATGCCACCGGGTCGTCTCCGAAAATCTCGGCAAGCCGTCCCATATCGACGGGCGGAGCCTCGCCTTCCAGCCACCGGGCCACCACCGTCTCGAGAAGCTCCCTCCGGAGGGGCTTTGAGATATAGTCGTCCATCCCGGCGGAAAGACAGGTTTCCCGGTCCCCTTCCATGGCGTTGGCTGTCATGGCAATAACGGGAGTATGTGCCCCCCCCTTGCCTGCCTCTCGCTCGCGAATCAGGCGCGTGGCTTCAAGCCCGTCCATGACCGGCATGCGCACATCCATGAAAACGACCCCGAAGGACTCCCTTTCAAGACGGTCGAGGGCCTGCTGCCCGTCCGATGCGACGGTGACCATAAGACCCATCTGTTCGAGAAGAAGCCTTGCCACCCTCTGATTGACTGCATTATCCTCAACGAGAAGGACTTTGGCTCCCCTTGCTTCCGTGATGGCGGGCATCGTCTCCCTCATTGTCAAATTCTCCTCCCCGGAATTCGCGCCCCCCCTGCCCGCACTGGCCAGTAACAAAAAAAGACGCGAGGGAAGCAGGGGAAACTCGACCGGAATCCCCCCTGCCTGCCTGATACACTCCTCCGTTTCGGGAGCGCTCCCTCCCCCGCAGGGATAGAGAAGAACCGCCCCCCCGAACCTCCTCCTGAGATGGGCAACGAGAGTGGCACAACTCTCTCCGGACTCAGCATCCTTCTCATAGAGCCAGATGACCACCTTGGACACCCCTTCCCCGAGTTCGTTCCCGGGAAGGCTAAAATCCCCCTCTACAACAGAAAGGTCTACCTCCCAGGCCTTGAGAAGACGGACAAAGGGAAGCCGCGCTGCCTCGCCCCCTCCCCCGATGAGGATGGGGGTTCCCGAAAGAGCGGAAAATGAACGGCCTGCCCGGAAGGTCGCCGGGGGATCCAGCGGAATGCGAAAAGAAAAGGTCGAGCCCTCTCCCGGGATGCTTTCGACACCCACATCCCCCCCCATCGCAAGAACCAGTCGACGGCTGATGGCAAGCCCCAGGCCCGTCCCCCCAAAACGACGGGTCGTGGAGCTGTCGCCTTGCTCGAAGGGTTTGAAGAGACGGGACAGTGCCTCTGGAGCGATCCCGATTCCGGTATCCTTCACCTGACACAGAACCCAGACCCGACCCTCTTCGTCGATGGCCCCCTCCCCCTGATCGATGCGCTCAAGCGAGAGTCCAATCGAACCCTTTTCGGTAAACTTCACCGCGTTGCCAAGAAAGTTCAGAAGGATCTGCCGGAGCCGTGTTCCGTCAACCCTGACAAACTCGGGAAGTGCGGGGTCAATGAAGACAGAGAGTGCCAGCGACTTCTCCCGGGCCCGGGGACTTGCGACAAGAACGGCATTTTCCACCAGCTCGTAGAGCGACACATCCTCCATATTGAGATCCATCCGCCCGGCCTCAATCTTCGAAAAATCAAGAATGTCTCCGATGATCGAAAGGAGGCTGTCGGCCGAGATCTTTATGACGTGGGCAAAGTCTTGCTGGACGGCGTCGAGATGTGTGTCGAGAAGAAGGTCCGCCATCCCGACGACGCCGTTGAGAGGAGTCCGGATCTCGTGGCTCATTACGGAAAGAAAGTCCGACTTGGCCCGGCTCGCATCCTCTGCCAGCTCCTTCGCCTGGCGAAGCTCCTGCTCCATCTGGAGACGCTTGGCGATATTTCGGGCGTAGACGATAACGACAGGGCCTTCACGCATCGTCATCCTCTGGAGAAAGGTCTCTACAGGATAGTCGGTCCCGTCGGCCCGGCTGTGCACTGAGCAGTAGGAGAGGCTTTGCTCCTCTCCCTCGAGGAATCCCCGGAGGCCCCCCTCAAATTCTGCCCTTTCCACACTCTCCGAAAAAGGGGTCCGGAGAAGGCTCTCGAGCGGCCGGCCAAGATTTCCAAGGGCCGATTCGTTGGCATAGAGAACTGTCCCGCTGTGGCCATCAACGATGTAGATCTCCTCGTGGCTCTGTCGCAGGACCCGCGAAAGAAACTTGATCTCGTCGCGAGCGTTCTGCATGTCCTCCGCGATCGTCCTGGCCACCGCCTCGATCTCGGAGAAAGTCTTCCCCTCTTTTACCGCGGGAGAGGAGGGTGATGTTCCCGAGAGAAGCCGGGCCAAGGAAGAAAAGGGAAGAAGGATCCCCTTTTGGACATGACGGATGAGGCGAAGTGTCGCGAGAGCGGAAAGTGTCGACAGGAGAAGAATGAAAAGAGCATCGGCCAGGATGACCCTTCGGATTTTTGCGAGAACGGCAAGGTGATGTTTTTTTTCCTGGCGAAGGGCCCCCGATAACCCTTCGCGGTCGACCGACTCGAAAACCGACTGGAGAGCCGCCAATGATTGCCTCCGCGCGTGATCGCTCCTGGAGAGAAAAAGGACCGTTGAAAGAGCCCGCGTCTGAACAAGGAGGAGTGTCGCCTTCCGCTGATCGGAAACAGGAAGAAGATCCGGTGACTTAATGGCTGATGAGAGACGGGCATAGACGCGGGAGAAGGCCAGGCGTTGCGAAGGATCGTGATCGAGATAGTAGCGCCCGACATCGGACTCGAGGTAGAGAAGGTCGTCCCGGAGGGAGACGAGACGAGAGACTCTTTCGGAAGAGCGGGAGAGGGCGTTGACAGAGCCAATGATGTTTGCAAGGGCAACGACGGTTACAAACAGCCCCAGAACGGCCAAGACCACGTTCAGGCGGGTTTCAAAGCCCCCCCCCTCCCTGTCATCCGTCCTCCTGATCCCCATCCCAAAAACCGGCAATCTTCCATTCATTGGGATCGTCCCTCCGGCCTTGGATATTCCTCCAGGCGGGGAAAGATTGCAAGAGGGCTAACGGTGGCGGGAGGAGAAGGCTCCCCGGATCGTCTGGACAATCCGGGCGGTCCTCGAGGTCACGATGTTCAGAAGCCGCTTCAGAAGATTTCCGGAGGTCATCTCGCGCATGTTGGCCACACTCTGGGCCAGCTTGTCGGAGAACTCCCTCATCTCTCGCATTTTTGACTGGAGCTCCTGAATGTTCCCTGTCACCGCATCGAGCTCCTTGTCGATTGAGGAGACGGTCCGGGCAATCTCCTCCACCGCCTTCCGCGTCCGGTCGGAAAGCTTCTTGATCTCGTCGGCCACCACCGCAAATCCCCGTCCGGCCTCCTTGGCATGGGCCGCCTCTATGGCCGCATTGATCGAAAGGAGATTGACCTGGGTCGAGATCTCGCGGATCTCTCCACCAATCTTTCCGATCGTCTCAAGAACACCCCGGAAGCTTGCCAAGTTGGAAATAGCCTGATCGGAGGCCGTAATCAGCGCTCCTACATCCACCCGCTCCATCTGCCCGAGGAGAATCCCGTTGATCTCCCGCATATTCCGGTCGTGCATGCGGTTGACCTCTTCGAGCTGGACGATGTAGTTCTGGATGAAGACAATCTCTTTCTGGATGTCTCCCAATGCGAGAAGATCTGTCTGCTCCCCTTCAGCGATCGGCATGCCGTACCCCCTGTTTTAACGTCCGGCCGAACCTCAGCGCTTTATCGCTGTCAGCACGGCGATCTTACTCAAAAGACTCACAAAATCGACCGGTTTGGACTCGTACTCGTCGCATCCCGCCTCAAGCGCACGTTCCCGGTCACCGGTAATGGCGTTTGCCGTCAATGCAATAACAGGAATGTGGCGAATCGCCCCGTCGGCACGGAGTTTGGTGGTCGCATCCCACCCGTTCATCATGGGCATGCTCATGTCCATCAGAATGATGGAGGGCGCCTCCGTCTTCGCAACCGAAAGCGCTTCTTTCCCGGTAGTCGCCACTACAACCTGAAAGCCCTCACGCTCGAGCCGCCGAAGCATGATCTCGCGGGTCAGCGCATTGTCGTCGACAACAAGAATCTTCGTGGCCATGGAAACCTCCTTCCCCGGAACACGGGGAGCCGCAAGGATTGTCAGAGAACCTGCGACCCAATGGTGACATATTCTCCCATGGATTCCAAGAGAAGGCGTATAGTCCCTCCGAAGCCTTTTCCAACGCGGCGGGAGAGGCCTCGTTCTTGTACGGCGGGCCGCGCAATGGCCGGACGGCTCAGGGACTCTTCGGCACGGAGAGCGAAGAACTTGAGATTGCGGACTCCCTCTTTGTTCTCGAGATACCCCTGAGAGGAAGCGCCATATGCCGGTCTGGGCGCTCCTTCTCTCAAACGAACCCGGCCCTCCCCCGGGCAGATGTGACATCGGCACCTGCCTCGATACCATAGAGCTCCGCAAGCGTCAATGGACCGGATACAATTTTTGAAAATCCGCGCGCCCTCCCCCAAGCGAGACACTCCTCCTCCGAAAGTCGTCCGATATCGATATGGGCATGAAGCCGTCCCGGACGGCGTATCGCTTCATGAATCCGGTTGACCGGCTCGTTTGCCGTCAGCAGGAAAAGAACCCGGAGACCACGTCCAATAAAGCCATCGCTCGAGTTGAGGAGAGTCGAAAATCCAGGCGACATCTGACCGTCCACCCCTAGGAGGTCCCCGACGTCTTCGAGGACGATGAGGGTCCATCTTCGAGACGAGTCTTCCTCGTCCTCGGCGACCGAGGAGAGAAGAGAAAAGACAGACTGCTCCTCTGTCAGGAAGGTCGCGGGAGACCATACGATCGATGTTTTGCACCAGGAACGCCAGGCTGTCGCCAGCGCATGGATGAAATGACTCTTGCCCGTTCCGGGCAGTCCGGTCAGGAGAAGAAGCCTGCCAGTAAGCAACTCCGGCTTGAGTAAAACCAGCGAGTCCATTCTCTCTCTCACTCCGCCCGGATAGTTTCCGCGGATTGCTTCCCATGAAAGAGGTTCAAGCTTTCGTTCGATCTGTTCGGGATGACCGTAGGATCCCTTGCACCAGAGCTCTATCGGGATATCCTCCCGTTCTCCCTTCCGGTTGGGGAAATCCGTCTTCGAGATCGCCTCCACTATCCTGTCTCTGCTTTCCGGGGTTCGACAAAACCAGGTGACGCTGACCGTCTTCTTTTTACCGGAACGCTCGACCTTCACGACTCTGTCTCCATTTTCCCCTCTATACACGGACTCTTCCGGACCCCGGTTCCCGTCTTGGTCCTCCGTGTCGTCGCATGCCGAAAAGGTCAATGATTTTTGAGAGCCAACCATCTCCCCCAGAAGGCCCATTTCCTCCAGCCTCCGTTCGACATCCCGGGAAAGATTGCCAAACTGTACCCAAAGAGTATGAGGGTGAGACCTCTCGAGTAATGGAGTGAGATGGACCTCGATCCCAGCCTCAGGCGCTCCTGCCGGATCCGGGACCCAATGGGCAGGCTCAAGCCTCCTTTTCTCGCTGACAAGAAAGTCCTGTATTTGCATACGAATCCTTTCGCAATACCAGATCGTTAAAAACCATTTGGCAAGGAATGTCTCTTGATCAAAAAAGGGGATGCACCTTCCTATATGGAACGAGCG
>DAHXNG010000108.1 GCA_027366615.1 Nitrospirota bacterium
CCCCGGACGGCGCTCGTCACGACAGGAACCCCGGGCTTTTTGAGACCGCGCATCGAGAGGCAGAGGTGTTCGGCCTCGAGGATAACCATGGCTCCCTGCGGCGTCAGTGTCTCCATAAGGCAGTCGGCGATCTGGCTCGTCATGCGCTCCTGGATCTGGGCTCTTCTGGCATAGGTCTCGACGACGCGTCCGAGGTCTGAGAGGCCTGTCATCCGGCCGTGATCGGGGATATAGCCAATGCTGGCATGGCCGAAAAAGGGCAGGAAGTGGTGTTCGCACATGGAGTAGAAGGGGAGGCGCTTCAGGACGACCATCTCGTCGAAGCTCTCCCCTTCGATCAGCGAGAGACTGTCTGCGGGATTGAGGAAAAAGCCGGAAAAAAGATCGGCATAGAGCGTGGCGACCCGGGCGGGAGTCCCCGCAAGTCCGGGCCGCGCCGTGTCCTCACCGAGACCCTCGAGCACCATCCGGAAGCCGGCCTCGATCTTTTCGCGGTCAACCACAGGTGAGCCATCCTTCTTCGGTGACGAGGTAGTCCATGGGGTGGTCGTGGGAGGCCGTGGGGATCCGGTCGGCAATCTGAGCGGAGAAGGCCAGGCCGATGCGTTTTCCCGCAACGCTTTTGCCGGCAAGCAGACGGTCGAAGTAGCCCTTGCCATAGCCAAGCCTTCCTCCCGAGCGGTCGAACCCGATACCGGGGAGAATGAAGAGATCGACCTCGGAGGCTAGCACGGACTCCGCCGTCTCTGGCTCGAGGATCCCGAAAGGTCCGGGAACAAGAGGGGTCTCCCGGTCGTAAGGACGGAGCACGATCGTCTTGGAGTGGCGAAGGGAAGGGAGAAGAAGCCTCGGGGGCCGGGGGCCTTCGAGGAGAGAGGCGATCAGGGGACGGGTGTCGACCTCGCTTCCGAAGGAGAGGAAGGCCGTCAGTGTCAGCGGGAGCGGTCTCGGCGGAGCGGCGGCTGCGAGGGTCTCGATAAGGGAGAGGGCGTGGAGGGAGGCCCGGTCGGAGAGGCTCCTCCGGAGCTCCTTCGAAAGGGCATCCCTTTTTGCGATGAGACGTTTCCGGAGATCTTTCTTCTCCCGGACCATATGGGCCTCATGGGAGAGGGCGGCTTCATTTTCGCTCAAGGAGCGATCTCCTGGCCTGCAAGTCGCGCACTGGCGCGAAGAGCCCGATCTTCGGGATGGACCGCCCGGTAGTAGGCGACGATCCCCCGGTAGAGACCTCTCGCCGCCTCTTCCCGGAATCGTGGGGAGTCCATCATGCCGGCATCGGTGTTGTTCGAAAGAAAGTTCACCTCGGCCAGGACGGCTGGCATCGTGGTTCCCATGATAACGTAGAAAGGCGCCTGACGGATCCCCAGGTCCCGGACGGGATAGTCGGAGCGGAGCGTCTCCGAGAGGTTCCGGTCGATGACGTTGGCAAGCTCCCAGGAGCGTTTCTTTTTGTGGTTGATCTTGAGCGTCAGGAGGATGGCCGAAAGGTCTCCCCGGGAGACCCCCAGGGCGCTGTTCTCCCGCTGGGCGATTCTCTGGGCCCGGGCATCGCTCGAGTGAAGGTTCAGAAGAAATGTCTCAATGCCGCGGACGCTTCTGTCGGGGTCGGCATTGGCGTGGACGGAGAGGAAGAGGTTGCCGTGGTATTCGTTGGCGATCCGGGTCCTCTCCGGCAGGGGGATGAATCGGTCGTTGTGCCGGGTGAGGATGACGCCAAACCGGTGGTCCCGGGCCAGAATCGCCGACAGCCTCCGGACGATGTCGAGGACGAGGGTCTTTTCGCAGACGCCGCTGACCGACATCGTTCCGCAGTCCTTTCCGCCGTGGCCGGCATCGAGAACGACGCGGAAGCGATGGACAGGGGAAGAGAAGACGGCGCTGAGAACCCGGGGGTTCCCGTCGGCTTTCGCCGGGATCTGGTTGGCCGGGGCGGATCCCGGCTGGGGGGCAGTCGGCAAAGACTCATGTGCCGGAGGCGTAGGAGCGCCATGCGGCGAGGGAAGGACCTTCCCGGGGATCACAATGCGGTGGGGCTTGGGGGGGGAGGGAGCCTTTCGGGGAAGGGCCGCAAGCTTCCCCGAGAGAGGGTAGTCCAGAACGAGGCGCGTGGGATGGGCAAGGACAAAGACCCGGGGCGTCCCCACCGGATGGACGAAGCGAAGGGAAAGGCGCGTGCTGCGGGCCGAGGGGTCGTAGTCGATCAGGACCGTCGAGAGGTAGTGGCGGAAGGAGGGGTTCCGAACCACGAGACGCCGGTGGACGGTCGTTCCCGGCATGACCCCCGGCAGACTGATATCGGGATGCGATGTGCTTCCCTTGTGCACGCGAGGCGCCAGGGGGCGGCGGTCGAGGGTCAGGACGATGCGGACCGTTTTCTGGTGAAGCCCCACCCTGACCTTTTCGATAAAGGCCAGCGATCCGGCATGCGCCGCATCGATTCCTGCAGGAGAAATCCATGCCATGATAAGGAGAAGTCCCGGAAGAAGGAGAGACCGACGGGTAGCGGTGCCGGATTCTTTATGG
>DAHXNG010000136.1 GCA_027366615.1 Nitrospirota bacterium
TCTTCAAGAAGGGCGGTGTCAGCCTGGACCTCGAACCAGAGTGCGTGCATGACCGCAAGGAGTACGGCCATCGTGACGCCAATAAACCACGTGAAATACCACATCGGAAGCTCTCCTTTGAAGAAGGGTCAATAAAGGGTGTGGTCCTGTTCGAGAACATGCGCCATCGTCACCTTTCCCCTCATGACGCGGTAGCACCAGCCGGTATAGGCCATAACCACGGGGGTCAGGATAATGGCGGCCCAGAACATGATTTCAAGGGTAAGACGACTTGAGACGGCGTCCCAGACCGTCAGACTACTCGAGGGATCGAGACTCGACGGGAGGAGGAAGGGGAAAAGAGAGATGGCCGCAGTGGAGACGACCGCAGCGCTAGCGAGGGCCGATCCGACAAATCCGCCAAGGGGCCGTCGGGTCAGGAGAGACAGGAAGGAGAGGAGGATCCCGGCATACAAAAGGGCCGGAACGATCCAGAGGGCCGGGTGGGCCGCAAAGTTGTCGAGCCAGGCGCCGGTCGCACGCACCACCGTCTTGGCAAGGGGGTTGGAGACCCCGCCCGGGGCATCGCCCGAGACAATCCGGTAGCCCTGTACCCCGTGAGCCACCGCATACCCTGCCACAGGGAAGAGGATTGCGAGAAGGGATCCAAAGAGGAAGGCGGCCCGGGTGCTTCGCTTTGCGATCTCCCCTTCTGTCCGGAGAACGAGGTACGTGGCCCCATGAAAGAGGATCATGAAAAGGCTCAGGACTCCGGCCGTCAGGGTGAAGGGGGTGAAGAGGTCTAAAACGGTGAAGGAAAAGGAGGAGTGCATCTCCCTGTCGAAGCGGAAGGCGGCGCCCTCGAAGAGGTTCCCGAAGGCGACTCCGAAGACGAGA
Organism: Nitrospirota bacterium; assembly: GCA_027366615.1. Classification (GTDB taxonomy): domain Bacteria; phylum Nitrospirota; class Leptospirillia; order Leptospirillales; family Leptospirillaceae; genus UBA4572. The sequence goes on from DAHXNG010000136.1 coordinate 877, forward strand.
GGAGGAACTCCCCCACCGACAAAGAGACCCCAATCCCAGAATTTTCGCCAGGTTGGATTTTCGAGCTTGCTCCTGTAGTCGAAGCCCACCGGACGGAAAAAGAGGGACCAGAGGACGAGAAGCATGGCGACGTAGAATCCGGAGAAGGCGGTGGCATAAACCATGGGCCAGGCGGCGAAGACCGCTCCTCCAGCCGTGATGAACCAGACCTGGTTCCCTTCCCAGTGAGGCCCGATACTGTTGATCAGGACGCGCCGTTCGGTGTCGTTCCTTCCGATGAAGGGCAGGAGTGCGCCGACACCCATGTCGAATCCGTCCATGATGGAGAATCCGACGAGAAGAACGACGACGATGATCCACCAGAGAAACTTGAGTGTGGCATAGTCGAACATGAGAGGGGCTCCTTCGTCGTTAGACGGAATGGGTTCCAGGATTGCCAACGAAGTTCACTTCCCCTTCGTAGCGACCTGTGCCAAGTATTGCAGGCCCCTTACGCGCCACCTTGATCATGAGGGTAAGCATGACGGCCAGTAGGGCGGTATAGAAGAAGGTGAATCCTGCGAGAGAGAAGTAGAGGCTCCTGTCCGAGAGGGTCGAGACCGAGTCCGAGGTGGGGAGGATCCCGTAGATCGACCAGGGTTGTCGTCCGTACTCGGCCACGAACCATCCCAGCTCGCTTGCCAGATAGGGCATGGGGATAAAGAGAAGCGCCCAGCGGAGAAGCCAGGGTTTCTTGTCGTAGAGGTTTTTGCTCGAGTAGTAGAAGGCCAAAGCGAACAGGGCAAAGAATAAGAAGCCCAGCCCCACCATCAACCGGAAGCTCCAGAAGAGAGGGGCGACCCGCGGGAGGCTTTCCACGGAGGCACGATGGATATCGGATGGCGTTGCCTTCGAGATATCCGGGACGTAGTGCTTCATGAGAAGGCCGAACCCCAAGTCCTTCTGTGTTTTTTTAAAGATGGCGAGAGAGGCCCCGTCAGAGGGGTTGGCCCGGTATCGGTCAAGCGCCATAACGGCCACGATGCCATTGGCGATCCGGCCTTCGTTTTTCTTTTCGATCTCCCGAAGACCCGGGATAGGGGTGTCGAGGGAGCGGGTAGCGATCAGTCCCAGTGCCCAGGGAATTGAGATCTTGTCGTCGTTCTTCATGTTCGCCTGGTCGGGAATCGAAAAGAGATTGAAGGAGGCGGGAGCCGGTTCGGTCTTCCACATGGCCTCGATGGCCGCAATCTTGGTCTTCTGTCCCAGGTCGTCGAGATATCCCGACTCGTCGCCCAGGATGATGACGCCGATCGAGGTGACCAGGCCAAAGGCCGCGGCGATCCGGAAGGAGCGCTTTGCGAACTCCGTGTGGTGCCCCCGGAGAAGATACCAGCTGCTGATCCCCAGGACGAAGCCGGAGGCGGTGACATAACCGGCACAGACAGTATGGACGAACTTGGCCTGGGCGACGGGGTTAAGAAAGACCTTCCAGAAGCTCGATATCTCCATGCGCATGGTGAGGGGGTTGAAGTGCGCCCCCACCGGGTGCTGCATCCAGCCGTTGGCCACGAGGATCCAGAGGGCGGAGAGGTTGGTGCCTGTGGCGGTGAGGAATGTGACGACAAGGTGTCCCGGCTTCGACAGGCGGTCCCATCCGAAGAAGAAGAGGCCGACGAAGGTCGACTCGAGGAAGAAGGCCATGAGGCCCTCGATGGCCAGAGGAGCGCCGAAAATATCCCCCACATAGTGAGAGTAGTAGGACCAGTTCATTCCAAACTCAAACTCCATGGTCAGCCCTGTGGCGACTCCCATCGCAAAGTTGATCCCGAAGAGCTTTCCCCAGAAGCGGGTCATGTCCTTGTAGATCTCCTTGCCTGTCATGACATAGACGGTCTCCATGATGACAAGGATGTAGGTGAGGCCCAGCGTGAGGGGCACAAAAAGAAAGTGGTAAAGCGCCGTCATGGAGAACTGGAGGCGTGAGAGAGTGACCAAATGGTCGGATACCATGAGGAGAAACTCCTGTTCTGTGACCGGACTCGCCGGTCCGGAGAAGGTCGTGGGGAACACAGTACTCTGCCCCTGAAGCTTGCAAGATCTGTACCCTATTGCAATGCATTCAGTTGTAGGGATTTATCTTTTGTCATTTTTTCTGGTTTGCCGGAAATGTCATTGATAGCCTATATTAATTTACAAATTTGGCAAAGGGAAATCCAATGACGAGACCCGCCCTCCTTCAAAAAGGTTGTCTCCCTTGCGGAGGCGGAGCGACGCTATCTTTCTTGGGCGCTCTCCATTGGCGAGGAGGATCTTCCCGCGCTGGCGAAGGTATTGGGGGTCTCTCTTCGGACGCTCTATCGGAAGATCTCCGATCTCAGAAAAAACAACTCATCCTCCTAAATCCCCCCAAGCCGCATCTCGAGTCCGGGCGCAAGATCTGGTAAGATCATCCGGTCGTTTTTTCCTTTTCTGGGTGGACTCATCTGGAGGATCCTTCATGCCCGATGCGAATTTCTGGAACGGCCGCTATCTCGACAAGAACACCGGATGGGATCTGGGACAGGTCTCCCCTCCCGTGGTGCACCTGGTGGAGTCCGGCTCTCTCGCCCCCTATTCCTCGATCCTGATCCCCGGAGCGGGGCGGGGCTGGGAGGCTCTCTATTTTGCCCGCCTGGGCTTTGATGTCACCTGCGTGGACTTTGCGCCGGAGGCGGTCGTTGAAGGAAGGGCGCTGGCAAAGGAGCACGGGGTCCGGGTGACATATCTGGAGGAGGATCTCTTTCGACTCTCCCCCGAGACCCACGGCCGGTTTGATTATCTCTTCGAGCAGACCTGCTTTTGCGCCATCGATCCGGACCGCAGGGAGGACTATGTGAAGATGGCGTCCCGGATGGTGCGGCCCGGGGGGGAGCTCTTGGGCCTTTTCTACGTTCACGGACGGGAGGGGGGCCCCCCCTGGACGACGACCTCGGAGGAGGTCCGGGAGCTCTTTCGGGCAAACTTCGACTTCATCGAGTTTGCCATTACGCCGCATTCGGTCGAGTCCCGCAAGGGGGAGGAGATCCTTGCGCGCCTCAGGCGTCGGGGGTTTTAGGTGCGGGATCTCGTGCTCGTGACAGGGGGGGTGAGATCCGGCAAGACCGCTTTCGCCATGGAGCTTCTCGCCCACCGTCACGGGAGCCGCTGGATCTACTGGGCGACAGGGAAGGCCCTCGACTCCGAGATGGAGGCCCGCATCGCCCGCCACAGAGAGGAGCGTCCGGAGGGGGTTGCCACATTCGAGGCGGGTCTTTCGGAGGGACTTCCCTTCGGGGTCCTCGGAGCCGGAGGGGAGCGCGACGGTCTGCCGGTCCTTCTCGACAGTCTGGGGTTTTGTGTGCTGGAGACTCTCTCCGAGCCGTCGATCGACCCCTGGATGGACCGGCTGTCGGATCTTTTCGCCCGAAGACAGGGACCGGTGGTGGTCGTGACGGAGGAGGTCGGCTGGGGAGGTGTGGCCATGGAGCCCTCCGGCCGTCTCTTTGCCGACCGCCTGGGGCTCTGGAACCAGCGCCTGGCCCGGGAGGCCTCCTCGGTCTATGCCGTCATGGCAGGGTGCCCCCTGAGGCTTCGCTAGGAGATCTCGAGGGGAGCTTCATTGACGATTTTCACTTCCGGTCCGGTTGTCGGGAACGGGCTTTTCTCTCCATCCCAAGGAGCGCGCGTTGAAAGATAAAAAAGGACCCTCCCGCCCGGGCGACGCCTCTTCGTCGCCCCTCTCTCTCCACCCGCCGCTCGACAGCTGGGCTGCCGGAATGAGCCCAGTCGACCCCGGCTTCGACGCCGCTATCCGGGACCGGCTCGACCATCTTACAAAGCCCCTGGGAAGCCTCGGCCGTCTCGAGGAGATCGCCTTCTGGTACGCCCGTCTCCACGGCTCCGACCGTCCCCCGGCTCCCCGGGGGGCCTGTGTGGTCTTTGCCGCAGATCACGGGGTAACGGCGGAAGGGGTCTCCGCCTACCCCTCTGCCGTCACGGGCGAGATGGTCAAAAACTACCTGCGGGGGGGGGCGGCCATCAGCGTTCTCTCCCGGACTCACGGCTTCTCCCTCTCCATCGTCGATGTGGGGGTGGACGGG
>DAHXNG010000051.1 GCA_027366615.1 Nitrospirota bacterium
ACATCGGTCAGGTCCGGAAAGACGCGCTCATCGATCCTGACCGCACGGGCGGAGCGATAGACTCCCGGACGGGCCTTGAATCTGAGCGCCTTTTCGATAGTGACCTTGATCGGATCGTCCACATACTGGTCGAGGAAAATCGTATCCCCGGGCTTCCAGGCAAGGACCTCAGAAAGCCTGGCTTTCGTCGTTCCAAGCTCGGCAACAACCTTCACGGGAACGCTGTCAATCTGCTGACGCAGGCGGAGAATCCACCGGTGGTCCACCTCGTACTGGTCGCTCTGGAATCCGGTATAGAGTTTTTCCTTGATGGGCTCGATCGTCGAATAGGGGATGCAGATATAAACGGGACGCCCCTGCCCGTCGATATCAAGCCGGTAGGTCAGGGCGATGACCATCTCGGTGGGGCTCACGATGGCCGAGAACTGGGGATTGATTTCAGAGCGGATATAGGTGACCCCGATATGGTGAACCGGGGCCCAGGCCTTCTCGAAGTCTCCGATGGCCTGATTGAGGATGTTCCGGGTGATCCGGTTCTCGATGGGGGAGAAGTCCCGTCCTTCAACCTTGACGTGGCCCCGACCCACCCCTCCGAAAAGATGATCGACCAGAAGGTAGACCATCCGGGCATCGATGATGAGGAGGAAGTTCCTCTTCATCGGCTCGAGGCGCAGGATGTTGATATTGGAAGGAAGAGGAATCTTCTTGATGAACTCGCCGAACTTGATCATCTCGGTGGAGACGGGAGAGAACTCCACCGCCTTCCGGAGCGTGGAGGAGAGGGTGATCTGAAAAAAACGCGCAAAACGTTCGTTCACAATCTCGAGGGTCGGCATCCGGCCCCGGATGACGCGCTCCTGACTCGCCAGATTGTACTCGCGGGTCTTCCGCCCGGGCTCTTCTGCCGCCTCGGGCTTCTTGGTCTCGACATCCCCTTCGACGATCCCGCGAAGAAGGGCATTGACCTCGTCCTGGGACAGAATATTCTCAGCCATGTGCCACAATCCCCCGGTGACGGTTCCCTGCCCTCTCCGGGAGGCGACTCATCCGGAGAACAGGGGCTTCTTTCTCGCTCAAAGACTTATCGGACAGTCCCGCCCGTTCATTAAGCCGGCGACTTCAACCGGAGCTGAAGAAACTCCTTGAGCATGGATTGGGACTTGTCGGCAGACTCCTTATGGTAGGAGGGCCTGTCCTCACAGAAAAACCCGTGCTGGGCCTCCGGGAAGGTCACCATGCGGAAGGAGCGGCCGGCCGCGGTAAGAGCCTTATCGATCGCACTGCGCTCCTCCTCGGGGATAAAATCATCCTTTTCCCCGTAGAGGAGAAGGAGCTCGGCCCGGATAGCGGGGACGACCGAGAGCGGCACCTCGGTTTGTCCGGGAAAAAATCCCTTCGGCGCCCCGATCCCCCCCCCGTAAAAGGGGACCGCCGCCTTGATCTTCTCTCCGAACCAGCCGGCCGACAGGAAGGCCAGGCGACCTCCCATGCAAAAGCCCACGACCCCGATCCGATCGCGGTCAACCCGGGGGTCCGTCCGAAGAAGATCGAGGCAGCGGCCGATATCTTCCCTGGCCTCGCTGTCGGTGAGGCGGGAAAGATTGGCCATGGCGGTCTCCCGGTCCGAATAGTCGACGACCCGGCGCTCCTCCGGAAAGCGGCGATAGAGGTCGGGGACGATAACCGCATATCCCCATCCGGCCATCCGGGCGGCCAGTTGCCGGAAATGATCGTTCACCCCGAAGGCCTCCATCAGGAGGATGATCCCCGGAGCCTTAACGGTCCCCGAAGGGTATTCCCTGAAGGCCAGACCACGCTCGATCCACTCACCCATCGTATTCGTCCCTCCCATTGTTAAGTTTGCTCTTTTTCCTCAAAACGACCTAGGCGCCAGGAGCGGCCAGAGAGGCCGCATCGATGACAAAGCGATAGCGAACATCTCCGGCCAGCGTCCTTTCGTAGGCCTCGTTGACCTTCTGTACGGGGATGACCTCGACATCGGAGACGATCCCGTGCTGTCCGCAGTAGTCAAGCATCTCCTGAGTCTCCCGGACCCCTCCGATGAGGGAGGCCGTCAGGTTGCGGCGCCGGGAGATAAGCATGAAGGAATGGACCGAGAGAGGCTTTTCGGGAGCGCCGAGAAGAACCAGGTTGCCATCGCGCCGGAGCGCTCCGAGATAGGGAGCCAGATCATGGTCTCCGGAGACGGCATCGAGGATCAGGTCGAACCGTCCTGCC
>DAHXNG010000054.1 GCA_027366615.1 Nitrospirota bacterium
TGTTTTTCTCTCCGGGAGCTCGAATCCGCCTTCCCATCGCCCATCAGGAGGGCCGGTTCCATGCCGACCCCGACACGCTTGTCGAGCTTGAAGCCAAAGGACAGGTCCTCTGCCGCTACAACGCCAACCCGAACGGCTCGCTTCGAGACATTGCCGGAGTGACCAACGCCGAAGGCACTATCGCAGGTCTCATGCCTCACCCTGAACGGCGCATGCGAGGAGCGTCGACCACCGACGGTCTTCCCTTCTTCCAGTCTCTTGCCGCCTGGCTCTCGGGGGAGCGGGACATCTCCCCCCTTTCCCTTGCCTTTTCATCCCGGGACGACGCCTGATGACAGACACTCCAGAATCCCGTTTCAGAATCCCCGCCCAGGAAATGGAGCGAATCCTCTCCCTCCTCGGCCGGCATCCCAACATCACAGAGGAGGCAATCTTCTCCGCCCTCTGGAGCGAGCACTGCAGCTACAAGTCAAGCCGGATCCATCTCCGCCGATTCTCCTCGAAGGGACCCCGCGTCCTGATGGGTCCCGGAGAAAACGCCGGAGTGGTCCGCGTCACGAGCCGTCTGGGGATTGCCTTCAAGATGGAAAGCCACAACCACCCCAGCTACATCGAACCCTTCCAGGGAGCGGCTACGGGGGTCGGGGGCATTCTTCGGGACATCTTCGCAATGGGGGCCCGTCCCATCGCACTTACGAACAGCCTCGTCATGGGCTCCCTTCGCCAACCCCGCCAGTTGACCCTCTTTCGACGGGTCGTCGCAGGGATCGGCGCCTACGGAAATGCCATCGGCGTTCCCACTGTCGGCGGGGAGATCTGGTTCGACGAGCGCTATGCGAAAAACATCCTCGTCAATGCCTTCGCCCTGGGACTTGTGCCCGACGACGCCATCATGAGCGCCGTCCCTCCCGCAAAGCCCCTTCTGGCCGTCTATCTGGGAAACAAGACGGGTCGCGACGGAGTCTCCGGAGCGGCAATGGCGTCTCGAAGCTTCTCCGACAAGGAGGCCGATCTCCGGCCGCAGGTCCAGGTTGCCGATCCGTTCGTCGGAAAGAAGGTCATGGAGGCAACCCTCACGATCATCCGTCGGGGACTTGCCGGCGCCATCCAGGACATGGGGGCCGCCGGGCTCACCAGCTCCTCGGTCGAGATGGCCGACAAGGCCGGCCTGGGCATCGAGCTCGACGTACAGAAGGTTCCCCTGCGGGATCCCTCGATGGAGCCTTGGGAGATCCTCCTCTCCGAGTCCCAGGAGCGCATGCTTCTGCTCGTCGAGGAGAAAAACGTACCGGCCATCCTCGACATCGCCACAGAGAGCCAGGTGGCGGCCGGGGTCATCGGCCACATCATCCCTGAACCGGTCTTCCGCGTCAGGAAAGGTGAGACGGTCTACGGGGAGGTTCCCGTCGCCCATCTTACGCGAGAGGCCCCTCTTTACGACCGTCCGCAAAAACAGCGGACCTCCCCTCTCCTCTCCCCACAGCCCCCCCATCCCTCCGCCTCCGGCAGCCACTCCATCGCCGACATTTTCCTCCGCCTTCTCGACCATCCCAACGGAGGATCGGCCGAGTGGATCTCCCGGCAGTTCGACTACGAGGTGGGGACCCGCACCCTCCTGGGACCCGGCCACGACGTGGCCATCGTCGACCTCCGGGCCGAAGACCGGGGGGTTGCCATCGCACTGGCCGGCTCTTCCCATCCGGTCTTCCGCGATCCGGAGCGGGGGGGCGCCCTCCTTGTGGCGAAGACGGTCACCGACCTTGCGGCCGTCGGCGCTTGGCCCGTGGGCATTACCGACTGCCTCAACTTCGGGAACCCCGAACGTCCGGAGACGATGCACGACTTCGTCATGGCCGTCTCGGGCATCGCCGATGCCGCCCGCCGTCTCGACATCCCGGTGGTCTCCGGCAACGTCAGCTTCTACAACGAAACGGACGGCGTCTCCATCCCTCCGACCCCCATCCTTGCGACCTGCGGGGTCCTCGCCGCACCCCGGAACGCCCCTCCGGGAACTGTTGCGGAAGGAGGGCTCCGACTGGTCATGGCAGGGTCGAACGCCGATCTCTCCCTCGGCGGCTCCTATCTCGACTGGATCCTTCCCGAGATCGAGGAAAGCCCCGTTCCCTCCGTCGACTGGAGCGCACTTTCCCGCCTTCAACCCTTTCTGGCCCTTCTCATCGAGAAAGGGGCCCTCAGGGCGACCCGGGCGGTCGGCCGCGGGGGACTTTTGCGAACGCTTCTGACCATGGTCGCCCACGCGTACGAAACGGGACTCCACCTTCGGCTCCCGCTTCTCGACACCCCCCTTGGAACCTTTTTCTCCGAGGCCCCGGGGAGAATTGTCCTGGCATTTGCCCCCGAAAACGGACAGATCGTCGCCGACACCGCCCGGGAGTTCGGAGTCCCGCTTCTTGACCTGGGTCAGACGGCTCCCCACCGCTTCTCCGTCAGCTACCGCGACAGGGACGGGAAGGAGAAGGCGCTCTCGCTCCCCCTTTCATCGCTCAAGAAAAAATATCTTTCGGCCCTTTCCGGCCATATGGAGACCCTCCCCTGATGGATCCTTCCCTCTCCGACTCTTCGGGACTTCCTCTCGACTCCCTGAAGGAAAAATGCGCCGTCTTCGGGATCTACAACCACCCGGAAGCCGGCAACCTGACCTATCTCGGCCTCTACGCCCTCCAGCACCGGGGACAGGAAGGTGCGGGCATCGCCTCCATGGACGACGGAAAGATGATCATCCGCAAGGGTGAGGGTCTTGTCTCCGAGGTCTTCGACGAATCGATCCTGCGCGATCTCCGCGGGAACGCCGCGATCGGCCACAATCGCTACTCCACCGCCGGATCGGAATCCCAGCGGAATCTCCAGCCCCTGACGGCCTATATCAGCGAAATCTCGATGGCCCTCGTCCATAACGGGAACCTCACGAACGCCCTCGACCTGAGAAAAAAACTCGAGGAGGAGGGGGCGCTCTTCACCACCGACGTGGACACCGAGGTTCTCGTCCACATGATCGCCCGGAGCCGGGGCGAAGACATGGTCTCCCGCATGGAGTCGGCTTTGGCCTCCGTCAAAGGCTCTTACTCCCTTCTGGCCCTCCTTCCGAACGCCCTGATCGGAATACGCGACCCCCACGGCTTCCGGCCCCTGTCGATCGGCAAGATCGGAGAATCCTTCGTTTTGGCCTCCGAAACCTGCGCCTTCGACCTGATCGGGGCCACCTACCTCCGCGACGTAGAGCCCGGCGAGATGGTCGTGATCACCGATGACGGCATCGAGCATTTCAGGCTTTTCCCCCGCATCACGGAGGCGGCCTGCATCTTCGAGCTCATCTACTTCGCCCGCCCCGACAGCCGCGTCTTCGGCATCCCGGTCTACCAGGCGAGGAAGAGCCTCGGGCGGCGCCTTGCCCTGGACTCTCCCGTCGAGGCCGACCTGGTCGTTCCCGTCCCGGACTCGGGGCTGGCTCCGGCGCTCGGCTATGCCGAGCAGTCGGGCATTCCTCTGGACATGGGGCTTATCCGGAATCATTACGTAGGACGGACCTTCATCGAACCCCAGCAGTCGATCCGCCATTTCGGGGTGAAGATCAAGCTCAATGCCGTTCCGGATCTTCTGGCGGGAAAAAGGGTCGTCGTTATCGACGACTCCATCGTGCGCGGCACCACGAGCCGGAAGATCGTCTCGATGATCCGGGAGGCCGGGGCCCGCGAGGTCCACATGCGGATCACCTCGGCTCCGATCCATTACCCCTGCTTTTATGGGATCGACACCCCCAACCGGGGAGAGCTGATCGCCTCCACCCACACGGTCGACGAAATCCGGCGCTACCTCAAGGCAGACTCCCTCTCCTATCTCTCCATCGAGGCCATGGAGGAGGAGGTACGGAAAAGCCAGACCTTCCGGGAGGGGGAGAGCCGGACGCCGGGCCATTACTGCAAGGCCTGCTTCGACGGGAACTATCCGATCTTATTTTCCCAAGAGGAAAGAGTCCAGCACGGACTCTTCGACCGGCAGGGGCCCTGATCCGCATCCGCCCGACCCCAACAACCCGCAGGAGACCACAAGGAAGGAGCACCCGATGATCCTCTCCTCCGACCCCGGAGACAGGCCGCCCCTTCCCTCCGTCGGCCATCCCCTTGCGGTCATCGAAGAGACGCTCTCCCGTGTCCGGGACGCCCTCTATCCCCGGATCGAATGGTTTCGGGTCTGGTTTCGTCTCCGACGTGTGTCACGGCGAAAGGCCAGCCTTTTTTCCCAGCTGGGCAGGCTCGCGGCCGAGGACGGCACGGGAGACCACTGGCCCAACACGCCCCTCCG
>DAHXNG010000063.1 GCA_027366615.1 Nitrospirota bacterium
CGTATAGTCTGGCCCTTCCGACAAAACCAGCCGACCGGGAGAACTGGCTTCACTTTCTGGCGGAACGTCACGGACTGACCCTCTCCCGGGAGGCCCTCGAGCCACTGCTCACAACCTACGAAGGGGCGCCAGGACCGGTCGACCAGCTCTTTTTAGAGATCAAAAAGGCCGGGGAAGGCCCTTCCGTCACGGGACAGCTTCTCGGAAAACATGGGGTGGAGAGCCACTACAAGACAGTCTTTGAACTTTTAAAGGGGCTGGAAAGCGGAGAGAAGAGATTCTTCGGGGAGTGGAGACGATTCCTTGAAAATGGCCAATCCCCCTTCGGACTGATCTCCCTTCTGCATCGGCAATGGAAGCTCTACCGGATCGCAAAAGGCGCCCTGAAGGAGGGGGCAAGCGACAGGGCCGCCGCTTCGGCTGTGGCCTCGGTGGGAGGGGTTCAGCCCTTTGTTGCGGAGAGCGTGGTAAGGGCCGCAAAGAGGCTCCCCGCCGATGGACTCGCGCGAGGGATCGACGCCCTGGCGGAGGCGGACAGGCTCCTCAAGTCGGGGGTCGCCCAGGATCTTGTCATGGACCGGCTATCGGCGACACTCGCCATTCTGTTTGGACGGGATTACGGGCGAAAAAGCTCCCGGACATAAAGCGGAACTCTCGCGACCCGGCCTCTCCATGAGAGCCGGGATCGCGAAAGCGGATCGCGAACTACTTGGCGGCGGAGGGTGTCCCGTTGACCTTGATCGTCAGGCGGGAGATCTTCCGGGAGGCGGTGTTGCGGTGGAGGATCCCGCGATTCACGGCGTGGTCGATGAAGGGGACGACACGCATGAGGGCCTCTTTGGCCTCCTCCGGCTTGCCTGCCGTCACAGCCTCTTCAACCTTGCGCGCGAGGGTCCGCATGGTGGTGATGGCCTGGCGGTTGCGTTCCCGGCGTTTGGTATTTCTCCGGATATCTTTTTTTGTCGACTCGTGATTCGCCAACGTTCCTCCCTATGGACGTGAAAAGAAGAAAAGGGCACCGGGACTTCCTCCCGGAAACGCCTTCCTCCGAAGCGGCGGGTCCGTCCCGGAGACCATCACCCGGGAACGCCCAACTCCAAAAGTTTACGAATTAAGAAAGATAGCGAAATTTCGTTTTTTTGTCAACCCTGAAACGCGGTGCCCGGGACTCCGAAACCGCATTGTCGCCCTCCCGGGGACAAGACCCTCCGGGGGCCTCCTTCCCCCCTTCCCCCGACCAGATCGCCTGTCATCCACAGGTCCAGGTGTCCCCCCGGGGATGCCGCAACGGCAGGGGATCGGAGCCTTTACGAATCCCTGTCCCGGGCCTCACCCCGAGGAGATCTCGACGGTAAAGTCCCGCCCCTCCCATCGCCCTGTCTCCATCCAGTAGAAGGTAAAGAAAACAGGCGCCCTCTGGGAGGGGGCCAGAGGAATATCAAGGTAGCCGCCTCCGAGAGACGGAAGAAAGACCCCCTCCCGGTCCTCGGCCGTCCGCCAGCCGTCGAGGGAGTACCGGAGACGAAAGGGGGCGAGCGCAAGGATCCGAAGCGTCTCTCCCGGACGGACCGTCCTGACCTGCCGGTTGAACTTCCAGATCTCGAGATCCTTTCGGGGGCTCCCCTTCCGGTAACGCTCATAGACCGGCGCCAGACGGTCGAAGACCTCCCCGTCCCGCACCGATCTCAAAAGCCGGATATACTCGGCATGGGCCCAGACGAGGGGGTTGGCCGCCCCTGTCGCCCGGCCCAACTGGCAGGAGGGAAGGGAAAGATCGGGCTCGTCCCAGACCTGCTCGGGGATCAGCCCCCCCGCCGTGGCAAACCCCTCCATTGCCCGGATATAAAGAGAGGGATCGGCTCCGGCCGCAAGCTCGTAATGTCCCCGCTCGCCCGTCAGAAGGGGCCAGGCCCTTCCCTGCCCCCACCCCTGAAACGCCCCCCCGTCCGGGAGCTGACCGTATCCGTCGTTGTTGTAGCGCCGAAACGAGGGACCAAACGGGGTCTCGACACGAAGAACCGCGTCGCAGACATTCACCGAGGCCCTCACAAGAGGATCGTCGGCCCTCCGGACTCCGTATCTGACGAGCTCGAGGAAGCCTCCGTCGACGATCTCCTTCGCGGGGAAGCGATAACGCGCCCCCGGAGGCCTGTTGGCCAGATCGAGAAAGAGGCGGTCCACATCCTCCTCGTAGGAGGGCTCTCCCGCCGGCGTGGGAAGGATCCGGACATAGTGGCGGGGGACCCCCGGCACGAGGGTCCCGGACCGGGTCGCGGTCCACCCGTCGAGACGGCTCTCGAGGAAGTCCGCATAGTCTTGAAAAAACTCCCCCTCCTGAGTCTCTCCCCGACCCTTTGCCCACTCTCCCGCCAGAACAAGAGCCGAGATCATCGCCGCAAAGGTCGAAGGCGAGTAGCCTCTGGCCTCCTCCCAGCGGTCCTGCTGGGTCGAGGGACCATGGCGGACGAGATAGGCCGCTCCCTGCCGGACCATGGGCCAGGGGTCGAAGGCCTTGAGGCCGTTCTCACGATAAAGCCGCCAGGCCAGAATAATCGGATGGGCCACACCGTCGAGCTGGATACCTGTCCAGTAGGGGGTACCGTCCACCCAGAAGTTTTGGTGGAACCCCCCGTCGGGGAGCTGGCTTGCGGCCAGGTAGACCAGCGCCCGGTAAGGGCTTTCTGCGTCGCCCAGGGCCAAAAGCCCCGTGGCGCTGTGGCAGAGATCCCTTGTCCAGACGAGGTGATATCCGCCGAGCCCGCCCTGGTCATCGTGAACCTCCCCCCAGGGGATGCTCTGGGAGGCGATGATTGCCCCGGGATAAAGCTTGTCCTCGTGGGAGCGGATCACGTTGTGGCTGATGCGGAAGAGCCGGCCCCCGTCTCCGGCGTGTTCCCCCAGGGGGAGGACCTTTTCCGTGACGCGGGCCCACTGATCGAGGAAGCGGCCCTTCTGCTCGATAAAATGGATGCCCATGGACTGGAAGAGGGTGGTAACGGCCCCATGTTCGCCGGTACCGAACGAAAGAGCCACCGTAAACTCCTGGGAGCCGTCAAAGGCGAGCTCCCCGACCCCCGCCACGTTGCCATCGGAGGCCCGGTCAAAGGACCAGGCCAGATCCCGGTGGCGAAGCAGATCGGTCAGCCCGTCGCTCCTTCCGACGAAGCCGCAGGAAAGACGCCGGAAGGGAATGGTCGCCCCCAGAGCGAGCCAGACGCCGTTCTTCCAGCCGACAAGACCGGTCTTTCCTGCGTGGGAGAAGAGGCTCAGGTGGTTGCCGAGCCCCCCCACGTCGAGATGGGGCTCGATGAAGACGAAGAGCCTCAGGCGAGAGAGCCAGGAGCTCTCCGCCTCAAGGCGCACGCGGAGAAGGAGTGCCGGGAGGTGCGGATCTCCCATCACCTCCTTGACGAGACGATACCTCCCCTCGGGGTCGGAGGAGACGATCGAGAATCCCGGCGCCTCCGTCTCTCCGAAAAAGGCGATCTCGTGAACGAGATCCCTGCGCTCCTCGTGGACAAACTCCCCGTCGGTCACAAGAAACCCGAGATCCCGGAGCTGGGGACGATCGACGGTCGGATAGTAGACCTCGTTCACGATGCCGTGAGAGAGGGTATACCAAAGGGTCGATGCCGTATTATAGGCCGTCCCGATCGCATCCTTCCGGCTCGAGGTCCACCGGGGAGGATCCCCCGGATGTCCGAAGGCCTCCCGAACCCCTCCCGTTCTTACCCCACTCTGCCCCATACGCTTCGCTCTCCCCTGCCCCGGTGGTTAGCCCCAACTCCGCCCCTCTCCCGGGTCGACTTCTCACATAATCCGCGCAACGAGAGCCGGTCCGTCCTTTTTGCCTCCCTGTTCAAATCCCTCTTCCGATGCTAGGATAGACACGTTCTCTCCGGATCGGCTCTCCGGAGTCGGCTCCCGGAGATTCGCCCCCGCACCTCGACGTGCCGTCCTGACCCCTATCGAGGAGACTCTCTCCGTGACGATCTGCGTTTCCCCTCTTTCAACCGGTAGCGGAAGCACAACAAAGTGAGCCGCACCTCCCCGACGGAAGGCGACCGGCACGCCACACTGGCCTCCATCGGCCGGGACGGGGCCCGCGTCTCCCTGGCGATTCTCCTCTCCCGCATCACGGGGTTTATCCGGGACATGCTGATCGCCCACCGTTTCGGGACGGGACCCATGGCCGACCTGTTCTATGTCGCCTACCGGATCCCCAACATGCTCCGGGAGCTCTTCGCCGAAGGCGCTCTCTCCTCGGCCTTCATCCCCTCGCTCACCAAGACGCTGAAAAACGAAGGAAGGGAGGAGGCCGAGCGTCTTTACGCCGGTGTCTTTCTCCTGCTTTCGGTCATTCTCCTGCCGGTGGTCCTCGTGGGGATGGTCATGGCCCCGGAGATCCTCGCCCTGCTCGCTCCGGGTTGGACCATCGATCCGAAGAGGGAGGCGCTGGGGGTCCTCATGACCCGCATCATGTTCCCATTTCTTTACTTCATCTCTCTTTCCGCGCTCCTCATGGGCGTCCTGAACGTCCAGAAGCGTTTTTTTCTCCCGGCCGTAAGCCCCGTCGCCTTCTCCCTCTTGCTGATCGTGGCCACACTCCTCCCGGGAGACCTTTTCTCCTTCCCGCCCATCCTGCTTCTTTCAGCGGGCGTCCTCCTCGGGGGGATCGCCCAGTGGGGAGCG
The DNA here is from genome assembly GCA_027366615.1 of Nitrospirota bacterium. Lineage (GTDB taxonomy): Bacteria > Nitrospirota > Leptospirillia > Leptospirillales > Leptospirillaceae > UBA4572. The sequence continues at coordinate 4,693 of DAHXNG010000063.1, forward strand.
GTCCTCCTGCTCGCCCCGAAAGACGGGATCCGGCTCCGCCCCTCGGCAAGTCTCCGGGCCGCCTGGCACAATCCCCGCGTTCGCGGAGTCTTCAGCAGGATCCTCCCGGCCATAGGCGGACTCTGGGTCACGCAGGGCAACCTTTTAGTGGCAACGCTCATGGGATCCTACCTTGCCACCGGGACGATTGCCGCCCTCTACTATGCGATGCGGCTCGTGCAGTTCCCGCTGGGGATCATCGGGGCCGCAGTAGCCACCGTCATCCTTCCCCTCCTCTCTCTCCACGCAAAGGAGGGCGAGGGACCCCAGGAAAAACTTGCCGAGACCCTGGCCCACGGCTATCGGGCCTCGCTCTTTCTCATGTTGCCCGCCTCGGCGGGCCTTGTCGCCCTTCGGGAACCCCTGATCGACCTTCTCTTCCGCCACGGGCATTTCGGAGCCAAGAGCGCCGAACTCACCTCCACCGCCCTCATGGGCTATGCCCTGGGTCTCTGGTCCTTCGCCGGAGTCCGGATCATCGTCCGGGCCTTCTATGCCATGGGGGACATGAAGACCCCGGTCCGGGCGGCCCTGGCAGGGCTTTTGACAAATCTTGCCATAAGCCTTCTACTGGCCAGAAGCGAGGGGATTGTCGCCCTGGCCATCGGCATCTCCCTCGGGTCGATCGTCAACCAAGGCCTTCTCGTGGGAGCGCTAAAGCACCGTCTGGGACGCATTCCCCGGGAGATCTTCAGGGGAGCCCCCATTCTCCTTCTCCATTCCTTGCTGATGTTCGCCGCCGTCCGCCTTCTCTGGCTCGCACTCTCCTCCCATCTCGCCTTCGACAAGACACTCCCCCTGGCCGGAGCCGTTCTGGGGCTCATTCTCTTGGGGGGAGTGATCTACGGAGGACTGACATGGGTCTCAGGGATCACGGAGAGCCGCCTTCTGGCGAACCGGATCCTGCGGATCATTCAGCGAAAAAAGAGATAGTCTTCCCAAAGCTTGGGGGGGTCACCGGAGACGGTCATCATGACCATGATGGCGGGCGACCAGTGCGGACGGGCGACACGGCCGGGAAGACACATGCCGGCCTGCTCGGGCGTCATCCCGGATTTCTTGTGGTTGCAGGGACGGCAGGCTGTCACGATGTTTTCCCAGGTTTTGGTTCCCCCCTGGGCGACGGGAACAATGTGATCGAAGGTCAGGATTTCCGGAGGGAAGGTCTGGCCACAATACTGACAACAGTAGCGGTCACGGGCAAAGATCGTTTCTCGGGAAAATTTGACGAGGCGGCGGGTATGGTGAAAAAGAACCATGCGGTAAAGCCGGACGACGGCCGGAACCTTCATGGAAAGACGCACGGAACGGATGTCGCGACCGTATGACTCGACGACCTCCACCTTTCCCTGAAAGAAAAGGTGGACGGCCCGTTGCCATGGCACGACCTTGAGTGGCTCGTAGCTCGCATTGAGAAGCAGGGTCCGTTCCATCCCCTCCCCCTTCGAGACCGGCCCATCTCTCCGCCGGCTCTTCCTTCGGACTGACCCTCACGCCGGACGGACCGCTATACGCCTCCCAGCATGTCGAGCACCTCTCCCAGCGGACGGGAGATCCCGGTGATCCCTCGGCAGGAGGTATTCAGGAAGCGATTCTCCTGAGTCTCCTGGAGCGCCTGGTTCAGATCGACGATATGCTCGGCCGAGTCGGACTCCATGATCATGAGAAGATCTGACTCGTCGAGGCCATAGCTCGAGGCGACGGTCACCCGAACGCCGGGGAAACGGTCGATCACCGATTGACGCTCGCGCTCGATCCCCGCCCGGACAAAGTCGACCTGCTGATGCCAGTCCTTCGTCCGGATCAGGGGACGCAGGTGGATAAAGCGGGACTTTTTCTGGGAGAAGGGGGTCCGGGTCGCCGTATCGCCCAAGAGCCCGAGGAAGGACTTCTCCACTGTGAGGTATCGGCCGAGATAGGTCGAGAGAAGCTTACCGGTCATCTCCTGGAGGAGGCTGATGTTGGTACCGACCCGCCACAAAAGGACGTCGCCGATCCCGGAGAGACCGACCAGGCTGTAGGAGCTGCTCGAGAGAATGCTGTCAAAGTTTTTGACCACATCGGAAAACTCTTTTTTCCCGTGTCCCACCTCGGCCGGGTGAACCTTCCGCCATTCAGGGTCGATCCGGAGAACGACAAAGCTCGCAAACTCCCGGAGCCCCCCGGAAGAAGGCGTGCGGGTGTCCGAAGAGTCGAAAGCGCGAACGGAATCGGGGGCGGAGACAGTGGGGGAGGACGGTTCGGCTGACCCCTGCTGAGAAGAGGGGGAGGCGGCAGACACACCGTCAGATCCTTCGAAGTTCTCGCCCGCGGCAGACTCGGAGCCCTCACCGGACTTCGAGGCCTTGATACGGACGATCACGGAGGCTTCGACCCGGGACATCCCGTGGGAGCGAGCGTAGTCCTCGGCCTCTCTCTCTACGTTCTTGCGAATGAAAAAGGGCACCTTCTTCAGCAACGCCTGGGCATCGTCAGTCCAGGGGATCCGGTCCCCTTCCTGATCTTTCGTCTCGTCCGCTGCCATACCGGTCAGTCCTCCCTGACGGATCCCCGTCCGTCGAACACCTGAACCTAAGTCAGAGCCCTAAGGATGAGCGTGCGGAAGAATCCCTCTCGCCGCATCCCGTCCCGTTCATTCTGATGAAATCCCAAAAAACCAAGGCCCGTGCCTCGCAAAACAACCTTGATTGCCTTGCGTGTAATTGCGAGCTATTATGCCACAGGAATAAAATTTTTCGCAAACATCCCCTTTTTTTCAATAAGGTCTGCCCCATGCACAGACCGTTTTCAGGAGAATCCTTCACCCCCCTCGGCCGAGTCTCCCGAGCCTTTGCCACCAGAATGGGGTGGGAGAAGGAGCTCAGACTCGCCGACCTTCGCCGCATCTGGCAGGAGACGATGGGAGACCCCATCGCCCGCGTCTCCTATCCGCTCTCCCTCTCGGAGGGCGAGATCGTCGTGGCCTGCCTCTCCCCCCTCTGGAAAAGAGAGCTCTCCTTCCTCGAGGCCGAGGTCAGGGAAAAGCTCGTCCGGAGCTTTCCCCCGCTCAAATCCCTGACCCTGACCTTCCGGGTCGTGCGCCCCTTCCGAAAGGACAAAAAAAGCGACGGGTCCGACCGGGCGAAGGAGGCCAAGAAGCTCGAGCTTCTTTGGGAAAAAGCCGAAGATATCGCCTCCGCCCTTCCCGAACCGCTTCGCGAACGGGGTCGCGCCTTCGTTCTGGGGCAGCTCCTCTCCGGTCTTCACCTCGAGGAAGAGCGCCGACGCCCCCACTGAGCCTGAGGAAGGACCCATGGCGGCCTTCGCATCGTTTGTCTCCCCCCGCCACCCATGCTAGGATAAGGGAAAGAGCCACTCAGACCCCACTCCCCCCTCTCTTCACAAGGATATTCCATTGAAAACCGACCCAATTATGGGAGGGCCCGACAGGACCCTGACCGTCATCAACCACCAGACCGGAACAACCCGGGAGATTCGGCCGGTCAAGACGGTCCAAGCCCTTCTCCGCCACCTCGAACTCACCCCCGAGACGGTCCTCGTGATCCAGGGCGAGGCCCTGCTCTGCGATGACGACCCCCTCGACCAGAACAGTCCCGTCGAGATCCGGCCCGTGATCTCGGGAGGGAGCCTCCCGTGAAGTGCCGCGCCTGCGCCCAAAAGGCCGTCATCCGCCTTCCCAGCCACAACAGCGCCTTCTGCCCCGCCTGCTTTGACCGGTTTGTCCTCTCCCAGACGGCACGGGCGATCGAAGACCACCATATGCTCACCCCCGAAGACCACATTCTTGTGGCCGTCTCTGGGGGGAAGGACTCGCTCGCCCTCTGGGAGATCCTGTCGCGCCTCAACTATCGTACGACAGGATTCCATCTCGACCTGGGGATCGGGGAGTATTCGGCCGAGAGCCGCGGGCATGTGGAGGCCTTTGCCTCCCGCTACAACCTTCCGCTCGTCGTCGAGTCCCTCCGCGAGTCGGTCAACGGCTCGGTAACCGACATCGCCCATGCGACCCGGAGACCGGCCTGCTCGGGATGCGGACTCGCCAAGCGCTATTTTTTCAACCGGGCCGCCCTCGCCACAGGGGCCACCGTCCTTGCCACCGGCCACAACCTCGACGATGAAGCCTCCCGCCTCTTCGGGAACCTCCTGCACTGGCACGACGAGTATCTGCCCAAGAACCGGCCGGACCTCCCCTCCATTTCGGGGCTCTCGAAAAAGGTCAAGCCGCTGGTCCGTCTCACCGAGAAGGAGATGGCCTCCTACGCCTTCCTGCGGAAGATCCCCTACGTTCTTAAAGAGTGCCCCCACTCGACCGACGCAAAGCAGCTTCTCTACAAGAAACTGCTCAACGAGGTCGAGTCGGCCTCGCCCGGAACGAAACACGCCTTCCTCTTCGGGTACCTCGACCGGGTCGACCGCCTTTATCCCATGACACCCGAGGAGGACCCCGAAGACTCCCCTTCGGGGAAGTGCGAACGATGCGGCGAGATCTCCTGGACCCCCGTCTGCAGCTTCTGCCGCATGAAGGAAAAGGTCGCCAAGGACCTCGAGCGGGACGGATTGGCACCTCTCCCGGAACCCGCCCCCTGAGCCCCCGCCTCTGGCCTCCCCATCACCCCTGCCAGAGGATCCGCGACTCCTCGAGCGGGACCCGCACCCCCTCCCGGTAGGGAACGACCCGCAGGGTGTAGTCGTCCACCGGCCTGCCGGAGGGAACGGCGGCGGCATAGACATAGCCGTTTCTCGCTCCGGCGAGCGTCCGAACGCGATCCATGGCCGTGACAAAAGGACCCCCTCCCGCCGGATCCATCGCGACCATCTCGACCGCCACATCCTGGGGATCGATCTCTCCGAGCCAGACCGGACATTCCAAAAGAGACGTTTCAGCGGAGTCGCCGATTACCTCCACGGTCCGGCCGATATGGATCCCCTCCCAGTTTTTGGCGAGGTGCTCCCTCCATGCCTCGATTTCATGGGCCAGGGCCCCGCCGTTGGCCTGCCTCCGCTCAAAGAGCTCCGCCGCAGGCAAATAGGCCTTTTCCACATACTCCCGAACCATCCGGTCGGTGCGGTAGACCGGCGTCAGGGTCGCCATACTCTTCTTGACCCGGGCGATCCAGGACAGAGGCACTCCCCGCGAGTCCCGTCCATAGAACTCCGGGAGCACCTCCTCTTCGAGGATGCGATAGAGGTCCTCGGCATCCCGACGGTCTCGCTGGGGGTCGTCGAAGGAGGAGTCCTCCCCGATCGCCCATCCCGTCCCCGGAGCATACGCCTCCTCCCACCATCCGTCCCGGACCGAACAGTTCAAGCCACCGTTCGCTAAGATCTTCATCCCGCTTGTTCCCGAGGCCTCCCACGGACGTCTCGGGCAGTTGATCCAGAGATCGGCCCCCCCCACCAGCACCTGGGCCACATTCATATCGTAGTCGGAGAGGAAGAAGACCGTTCCATGGCTCCGGGGATCGGAGGCGAAGCGAACCCACTCCTGGATGAACCCCTTGCCCACGACATCCTGGGGATGGGCCTTGCCGGCGACCAGGATGCGCACCGGACGATCGGGTTGTGCGAGAATCCGAAGCAGCCGTTCATGATCGTAGAGAAGGAGATTGGGACGCTTGTAGGAGGTGAAGCGGCGAGCCAAACCGATGTAGAGGGCGTTGGGGTCGAGGAAGGGTAGAGGGTCGAGCACCCCCCGCACCGATCGCTGGCGTGTCAGGTGGCGCGACACCCCTTCGATCATCGCCATCCTGTTCTTCATGCGAAGATCCCAGACCTCCTCGTCCGAAATGGAGAAGATCCCGGCCGCAGGCGCGGAGGAGCCATCGTGATCCGCCTTGCGGTCCGGCACCTTCTCGGACCAGAAGGAGGAGGAGGCGGCGGAGAGCCAGGAGGGAACATGGATCCCGTTCGTGATGTGCGTGACCGGAACCTCTTCGAGGGGCCACCGGGAAAAGAGAGGGGCGAAGATCTTCCGGCTGACCTCTCCGTGGATCCGGCTCACCCCGTTGACGAAGCCGCTCCCGCGGATCGCAAGCCAGGCCATGTTGAAGGGTTCCCCCATGTCGTCGGGATTCTGGCGGCCCAGGGCAAGGAGTTCCCGGTCGGAGAGATTCCATTCCTTCTGGTAGAGCGAAAAATACTGGTGAAAAAGAACGGGATCGAAGGAATCGAAGCCGGCGGGAACCGGCGTGTGGGTGGTAAAGACATTGCCGATGCGTGTCGTCTCCAGGGCGTGGCGGAAGCTTTTGCCCTTCTCCCGGAGCATCCAGATGTGGGCCCGTTCGAGGATGGCAAAGGCAGGATGGCCCTCGTTGATGTGAAGGACATTTGTCGAGAGTCCCAGAGCATGAAGGGTCCGGTACCCGCCGATCCCCAGGACGATCTCCTGGACAAGCCGCATCTCGCGCCCCCCCTCGTAAAGCTCTCCGGTAATGCCCCGGTCCATGGGGGCGTTTACCGGATCGTTCGAATCGAGGAGATAGAGGGTGATGCGGCCAAGCCGTGCCTTCCAGACCCGGAGAATGAGAATTCGTCCCGGGAGCGTGATCGGGATACGGAGCCACTGACCGCTCTCCCCCCGGAGGGGCACGATGGGGAGGGAGTCGGGGTCGTTGTAAGGATAGCTCTCGATCTGCTCTCCCCGGTCATTGACGACTTGCCGGAAGTACCCCTTCTGAAAGAGGAGTCCGACCCCCACCAGGGGCACGCCCAGATCTTCCGCACTCTTGAGATGGTCCCCCGCCAGAATCCCCAGACCCCCCGCGTAGATCGGGAGGGACTCACTGATCCCGAACTCCATGCTGAAGTAGGCCACCTTCGAAAGGGCCCCTCCGGCGTATTTCATCGAAAACCATCTCTTGGCGCCATCGTCCTTCGTCCACAGTTCGTGGATCTCGGAAAGTCGCTCCAGATACTCCTTGTCCTCGGCCAGCGCCAAAAGGTGGGGCATGGAGACGGTCTGAAGGATCAGCCAGGGGTTCTTCGTCAGCGACCAGAGAGCCGGATCGAGCCGGTTCCAGAGCTCGTCAGCCCGGTGATTCCATGTCCACCGAAGATCAAGGGCTAATTCTGCCAGGGGTTCAAGCCCCCTGGGGAGGTCCCGAGTCCGATATCGCTCAAGCATCGTCTCTTGTCCTTTCGGGGGACTCTCCCCCTTTTTTGGCGCAGACGACCTTCTCTGTCTCGCGGGCAACGGTCCGGTCCTCCCGGGCGTGGAGGGCCCAGACAATGACAGGGGAGTCGGAGCCAGAGATCTTTCGGTCTCCCGTCGCGAAGCGGTTGGAGAGGGGATCCTCCCGGACTCCCAGAAAGCCGATTTTCCTCATGACGGCCGAACGGGCCTCCCAGGAGTGCTCTCCCACCCCCCCGGTGAAGACCAGTGCGTCGATCCCTTCGAGAACGGCCGCATAGGCCCCGATCGTCTGTGCCACCGCATTGACCGACTTCTCGAAGGCAAGCGTCGCCCTGGCGTCGCCCTTCCCCCGGAGCTCCCCGACCTCTTTAAAGTCAGACACCCCCCCGGAGAGGGCAAAAAGCCCCGACTTCCAGGTCAACTCCTCTTCCAGAATCTTTGCCGACTCCCCCTTCCGAAGAAGGAAGGGAAGGATGCCCGGATCGATGGCGCCCGACCGGGTTCCCATGACAAGGCCATCGAGAGGCGTGAGCCCCATCGATGTCTCGACGGAAAGACCGTTCCTGATGGCACAGACCGAGGCGCCGTTCCCCCAGTGAACGGCCACCAGACGCTCGGGAAGTCTTGACCCCGAAAGGCCGGGGAGGCGGTGAACGATGTCGTCATAGGAGAGTCCATGGAAGCCGTACTTTTCGACGCCGGCAGAAAACCAGCGATCGGGAACGGCATATCTTCTGGCGGCCTCCGGAAGGCTCCGGTGGAACATCGTGTCGAAGACGGCAACGATGGGCAGGGCATGGTCCATGGCGAGAAGCGCCGAAA
>DAHXNG010000074.1 GCA_027366615.1 Nitrospirota bacterium
TATTTGAGGAAAGCGAGCGTCTCGCGTCGATCCGGGCCAGAATGAGAAGGGCCGGCCCCGTCAAGATCGATCCGGGATGCTCCTTCAGAAGCTTCTTCATCGACTCTTCGGCAAGCCGGTTGTGGCCGTCCCTAAAGTAGACCCTGCCCAAATGAAAAAGATACTGGTCGCTTCCCTTTTCGTAGAGGGGGGTCGGTCTGGAGCCGGAGGGTGGGGATCCGGCAGCCAGAGCGGCTAACCGACTTGCGGCCATAAAAAATACGATGAGGAGCGCCACAAGGGCAATCCTTGCCCCTCTCCCCTCAAAAAGGAAGACCGGGAGAGACTCGTAGTGCCCTCCCTTTTGCCAAAATACCCGGTCCAATCTTTCCTCTGCCGGTTTGCCCTTCCCCACCTCAGCCCTCGCCTTCCACCTGCGTCCCTTAGCTCGATCGGGGAAGGACGGACATCGCCCCCCGGTCGCCGGGACAGTAAAAGCTGACACGCCTCTTTCCTGCCCGCTTGCTCTGGTACATCGCCATGTCGGCAGCAGCCACAATCTCGGCGGGGGTCTTGCCATCGCCGGGGAAGAGTGCCACACCCACCGAGCAGGAGAGGATGCCCTTGCCGACCGGCGGAAAAAACGGGGGGGCGAGGGAGTCGATCAGCCGAAGAGCGAGTTCTTCCGCCCTCTCCGGGGAGCCGAGCCCCGGAAGGCAGACGACGAACTCGTCCCCCCCAAGGCGGGACAGAAGGTCCTCCTGCCGGATCACCTCTCCAAAACGGCGGGCGACCTCAATCAGGACCCGGTCGCCGGCAGCATGGCCGTTGCGGTCGTTGACCTCCTTGAAGCCGTCGAGGTCGATAAAAAGAACCCCGAGAGTCGCTCCCTTCTCGAGAGCCTCCGGAAGTTCTTTTTTCAGGAAGTCGATGAGCCCCTTTCTGTTATGGAGGCCAGTCAGACGGTCGTGGAATGTCTCCCACTCAAGACTGGCCCGGCTCCGTCTCTTCCGGGTCATCGAAAGAGCAAAGAATTTCCAGAGAAGCCATGCCAGAGCGAAAAGAGCGGCTCCCGCAAGAATGAGGTTCCGCTCCTCGTGCCGAAGTCTTTCGGCAAGAAGGCTTCGCTCCAAAAAGACCTTGCCCCCCTCCCGGTCCCGAACCTTCCGGACACCGGACCGGAGCTGGTCCATAAAATTCTTCCCCTGGCCGTTTCTGACGATCGCAAGCGCCCCGGTCCGGTTGCCCGCCTTCGCAAGGGCAATCGTTCGAGCCAGCTCCGCACGCTTTGCGGCGGCGGATCGGAAGATAATGAGAAGATCCTCCCTCGTGGTGGAAGGAGCCTGAAAAAAGGCAAGGAGCGTCTTTTCGAACGCCCGGGAACGGGTGACTCCGGTAAAATAGGGGCCAAGGTAGACGGGATTTCCGGTGAGAAGATAGCCTCTCTGTCCCGTCTCGGCGTCATCCATGGCGAGAAGATAGAGAGAGAGAAAGTTGGCAGTCTGCTCGAAGTGCTGGGCCTCCGCGAGGGTCTTCCGAACAAGACGGGTCGAGTTGTAGGAGTGAACAGCCGCAATGATGAGGAGGGCTCCCACCAGAACAATCGCGGCGATGATGATCCTCTCCGGCTCAGCTTCCGAAATGATCCTTTTGAGCCTTTCCCGCCAGAATCCTGTCTTTCCTCTCTCTTCCTCCTCCGGGGGGGGGCCGATATCCATTTCAGGAAATCCCGAAACGCTTGAGTTTTTCGATCAGCGTCGTCCGGTTAATCCCCAAAATCTCCGCCGCCCGCGAGCGGTTCCCCCCCGCCTTATCGAGGGCCTTCTGCACCAGGGTCCGTTCGACATCGCCCATAAAGGAGGTCAGATTGAACTCAAGGCCAGGATCGATCGTCTGGGTCAGGCGAAGCGCGTCCGAAGCCCCTGCGATCCCATCACCCGGGATCGGCAAGAGGGAGGGGGGAGGAGGAAGGGGCTCCGCCGCAGGGGAAAAAATTGCAGATGGCTGTTGTTCAGGGAAGGTGGGCTCCGAGTGTCTGTTCCTGATGATCTTCTCCGGAAGGTCCTTGGGGGTGACCGTCTCGCCCCCAAGGAGGACAAGCAGGCGCTCCATGACATTCTCGAGCTCCCGGACATTGCCTGGCCAGCCGTATTCGGAGAGGACTTCGAGGGTTCCCTCCCCAAGTACCACGGTCTCTCCCCGCCCCTCCTCCTCCCATCGCCGGAGAAAGAATGCAACAAGAAGGGGTATGTCCTCCCTCCGCTCCCGAAGGGGAGGGATCTCGACGGGAATGACCGAGAGGCGATAGAAGAGATCTTCCCGGAACCGTCCGTCCCGGCTCATCTCCTCGAGATTCCGGTGGGTCGCGGCCAAGACCCGGACATTCGCGGTCATGGCTTTCGATCCCCCCACCCGCTCGTAGGTCTTCTCCTGAAGAACACGAAGGAGCTTCACCTGCAGGGAAAGAGGGAGCTCCCCGATCTCGTCGAAGAAGATCGTCCCGCCGGAGGCGATCTCGAAGCGCCCTGGCCGGCCGGTCACCGCCCCCGTAAAGGCCCCCTTTTCGTGGCCAAAAAGCTCGCTTTCCATGAGCCCTTCCGGGATTGCCCCGCAGTTGACTGGCACGAAAGGCGACCCCGATCTCGGACTTGCATCGTGCAGAATCCGGGCGATCCTCTCCTTGCCCGTTCCGCTCTCCCCGGTGATCAGGACCGTCGAGTCGCTTCTGGCCACCCGGGCCACGAGGGACAAAAGATCCTTCACTCGCGAAGACCGGCCGATAAAGCGGTCGGCAAGCTCCGGGGGAGGAGCGACGTTTTTCCCCATGATGTCTCCTTGATTCAGATGCGCATGATCGTCTACCCGCCACCGGCCCGATGCCATCGACAGTGAAGCTTATGCAATGGGCACGCCCCTTCGTAGATCATAGCCGATTTCACGAAGTTTCACCAACCTTTACCCCAAAAATCCTGACTCAGTCTCCCATGATCTCCTGAAGGCGTTTGGCAAGCCGGGTGCGGGAGACGCGCGACAATGCCCCGTGCTCCCGTCTGAGATTTCCAAGGTCTTCGAGCGAGCTTCCGGGATCGACGAAACCTGCCCCCGCACCCATCCTCCCGATTCCCCCTGAGGCCATGGCATTATAAGGGCAGACCTCCTGACAGATATCGCATCCGAAGAGCCATCCTCCCCCCTTCTCCCTTCTGAGTCCGTTGACATCTTCTCCGGGGCGTTCAATCGTCAGGTACGAGAGGCAGCGACGCGAATCGAGCCGGTAGGGAGCCACAAGCGCCCCCGTCGGACAGGCCGCAATGCACCGCGAACATCCTCCGCAGATGTCGGAAGCTCCATGGGGGCCAACCTGGTCGGGAAGCGGGGTACGGAGAAGGAGTGAGCCGATCGTGAAGTAGGAGCCAGAACCCGGGCGAATCAATAGGGTGTTCTTTCCAATAGCTCCGAGACCGGCCCGACGTGCCAGGGATTTTTCCAGGAGAGCCCCGTGATCAGCCTTGACTAGCGGCGCCTCTCCCGCGGGGAGGAAGGGATGGATTGCGGAGAGGACGCGGCCAAAAGCCTGTTCAAAGAGGAGGTGGTAGTCCGGACCGATTGCATAGCGGGCGATCCGGACGGATGTTTCGGAGGGGGGATCCTCCATGGAACCGGGATCGTGGGGAAGAAGGGCGATAACGAGCGTGCGCATTCCGGGATAGCCAAGACTCATCTCGCGCCTTCGGAGCGCGGTTCGGAGCATATAGGAGAGCGAGCCGTGGCGACCCGCATCCAGCCACTCCTGGTAAAAGGGCCACTCGGGAGCGGGGCCGGGGTCGAGGAGGATGCCCCAGGCCGGGAATTCGCGATCCATGGCCACAGACAGGGCCCCGAAAAGAGCCTCCGAGCGCTGGATAGAGAGCTCTGGGGAAGACGATCCCACCCTAGATGTCCGGCAGCTCGAGCTTCGGAAGGTCTTCGAGTAGCGCCCTGAAGATTGCTTCGAGCCTGTCGTCGGACAGCTCGAGGATCCGGATCGCATCCATCATGGTGGAATCGGGGGCCGGGGCCTCCAGAAGCCCATATCCCGCCATGGTCGCAAGCCCGTCTGCCAATGCGACGACCGCCGCCTCAAGCTGGTAGGAGGGGGCGCGGCCGGGGTTGTTGTGCCACCCTATCGGAATCCGGATTGAGGAGGGAAAACGCCAGAAGTAGGAGAGGCGGAAGCCGACGAAGGCGTGGCTCGCCCCAAAAAAGTCTTCCTCGAAACGCCAGTCGGAAATATTTTTGTCGCGGTCGAAGACGTCGGACATCCAGGACTCGAAGTCGAGATAGAAGATGACCTTCCCGAAGTCGTGAAGGAGACCGGCCGTTCCAAGGTCTTCAAGAGAACCCATGCGCAGGATCTCCCCGATCATACGGGAGAGGACCGAAACCGCAAAGGAGTGTTTCCAGAGCTTGACGGTCCCGGCATGGCCCTCGATCTTCTCGAAGACGGACATCGACAATATGAGACCCCGGATCCCGTTGATCCCCAGAAGAAGAACCGCCTCCCGGATCGAACTGACCTTTCCCGACCGGGAATAGAAAGGAGAGTTGGCGACCTTGAGGATGCGGGAGGCCATCGACTGATCCTCCTCGATGATCTTCGAAAGACGGAGCATCGAGAGCTCGGGATCGTCAAGATAGGTGAGAGCCTTCTGGGCTA
>DAHXNG010000075.1 GCA_027366615.1 Nitrospirota bacterium
GATCAGAAGGGGAAGAGCCTTGAGCGAGCCCTGGACCCTGAGCCAGAGACTGTGCGGGAGCGCGGGGCTCCCGGAGACCCGGGAGTTGGGCTCAAGGGAGTGGGCGACCCCGGACTGGGCCCCGACCATCGTGCCGGCGCCGACTTCGATATGTCCCACGACCCCGACCTGACCGGCCAGGATCACCCGGTCGCCAAGGCGCGTCGATCCGGAGACTCCGGCCTGGGCCACGATCACGCAGTCGTACCCTGTCCTGACATTGTGGGCAATCTGGACGAGATTGTCGATCTTCGTTCCTCGCCCGATGACCGTCTCGCCGAAGGTCGCCCGGTCGATGGTGACATTGGCCCCGATCTCAACGTCGTCTTCGAGGACAACCGTTCCGGTCTGGGGAATCTTCATGCGACGCCCTTCGGGCGCTTCGGCAAAGCCGAAGCCGTCGGAGCCGATCACGGCTCCGCTCTGGATGATCACCCGGTCGCCCGTCCTGACCTTGTCGAGAAGGGAGACGCGCGGATAGAGAATGCAATTCTTGCCGATCTTCGCCTCGCTCCCCACGATGCAGCCGGGAAAGAGCAGTGTGCCATCGCCGATCTCGGCGCGGGCCTCCACGACGCATCCCGCCCGGATCTCGACGTCAGAGCCGATGAGGGCGGTCGGATCGACCACTGCGGCGGGAGAGATCCCGTTTTTGGGGGAGGGCAAGGGAAAGAAGTGCTGGAGAAGGATGGCCATGGCCAGATAGGGGGAGGCCACGACGATCTGGGGAATCGTCGCCTCGGCCAGCGCCTCCGGAACGAGGATGGCGCCAGCCATAAGATGTGCGACGGCTTTTCTGTACTTCGGATTGGAGAGAAATGTGAGGTCGTGGGGGCCCGCTTCATTCATCGGGCGGATCGAGCGGATCTCCTTCGATCCGTCCGATCCGATCAGCGTTCCTCCGACCTGTGATGCAATATGGGCAAGGGTAATCAAGCGAACTCCTTCCCTGTCGTCCTCCCAAGCAGGAGCTTACTGGCTCGCATGCTCGTTGACGTACTTGATGACGGACTGAGTGATGTCGGCATCGGACTTGATGTAAAGATACCGGGGAGACTGGAAGGGCGGAGGATAAGGCCCGAGGGGAACCCGGAGCGGGTGCTGGGAGAGGACGAGAGAGAAGTCGAACTTCTTTCCCAGGCTTCCCGTCGCCTTGTTGACGGCGTTCAAAAACTTCCGGAACTCCACAAAGCTCTCAGAGGCAATCTCCGTCTGCACCTTCTGCTGGCGCTTCTGGAAGTCCTGGACCTTCTTCTGGAATTCGAGCTCCTTGGCGCGAAGGGCGTCCTTGCTGATGACCCCCACCTGCTGGCGGATCTGTCCCTGCTCTTCCTGCAGGCTCTTCTGCTCGGCCTGCATCTTGCTGACGCGGCGGTCGGCAAAGCGCTTGAGATGGGCCTGGATGGATTTTCCGAGGGTGGTCTTCTGGAAGACCTGCTGGATGTCGACTATGGCGATCTTCTCTGAAGCCATGGCCGGTGAGGGACCGAAGGCAAGGCCAGAGGCCATCATGGCGACGGCAAGAACGACGGCAGGTACGGTCCTTGCGATTCTTGAACGAGTCATCGAGTCTCCTTATGCTGTGATGGCGCCTCGTTCCGAACTACAAGACGAGGAAGGGCGCCGAAGTGAACGGTCCGGATTGGGAAAG
>DAHXNG010000076.1 GCA_027366615.1 Nitrospirota bacterium
GGGAGGCGAACGATTCCCTGGCCCTTGAGATAGAGGCCTACGGGGGCTCCCCGGGAGACCCAGTAGCTGTAGGCCACGATGGCCTTCATGGTCTCGCTGTCGACGGGAGGGGGGGTTCCGTTCAGGGAGAACCGGAAGCAGCCCTGGATACGTTCCTCCAGCGTGTTGACCTTGTGGTTCTTCGCCCGGTAACGGGGGTAGGTCCCGTAGGCTCCCCAGAGGGGAGCGCTGTAGGGCTTGATCCCCCGGTCGAGATGGCAGGACTCGCAGGTGAGGTCGTTGCCCACGTATTTTTTGGCATAAAGATTGGTGTGGATGAAGATCAGCTCCCCTTTCCGGATCAGCCGGCCCAGGGGGCCGTCGGGGAGGGAGCCCTCGGCGGGAGGGGCGAAGAACTGGAAGTTTTTGTTGCCGGAGGCCAGGGCGGCTCGCGGGGAGAGGGTCGCAAAAAGGACCAGGATGAGGAGGAAGGTCTTTTCCGGGAGAGTGAGGGGGTTTTTCATTGGGGGGAGATCTCCTTTTCCGGGATCAGCCGGAGCCTTTCCGGACTGTTTTTTTCCGGGATCGTTCCGTAGTCGGGAGGGGTGAGGCTCGCGAAGTACTGGGCCACCGCCTTGATTTCCCGGTTCTTGAGTTTCGATGCGATGCCCCGCATCAGCCCCTCCGGATCGTCCTTTCTCTCGACGACGGCGAAGCTGATGATCTGTTGCATCAGATAGGTCTTGCTCTGGCCAGCGATATAGGGAAAGTTCGGAGGAATCCCCCGCCCGTCCTCTCCATGGCAGAGGATGCAGGCCGGGATGTTTCTGTCCCAAAGGCCCCGGCGGGCGATGCGCCGGCCCAGAACCTGGAGGGAAGGATCGGTCTCCGCAGGGTCGTGGAGCTTGGGGGTCCGGACGGTCGAGTAGTAGAGCGCCACCGCCCGGATATCCCTTTTTGAGAGGTTCTCCACGATTCTGTCCATGAAGGGGGAGAAGCGGGTTCCCTTCTGGACTCCCCGGACTTCACGATAGATGTAGGTGGCCGTCTGGCCGGCAATCCGGGGGATCCCCACCGAGGGCATCCCCCCTCCGTTTATCCGATGGCATTCCGCGCAGGCGGTGTTGCCGGGAAGGCCGTTTCCCTTCATGGCGATGAGGTGGCCAAGCGAGATCAGGGAGGCTCGGTCGTCGGCCGCCAGGGCGGAGGTTGGGGCGGCGGGAAAAAAAAGGGCGGCAAGGCAGGGAAGAAAGGAAAGAAGGGAGATCCTTTTTTCGAAGGGACGCCACCCGATCCATCGGGGCATTTCTGCCCTTCGCGAGCAAAGGTCTTTTTGCCGGGTTTTCTGTCCAGAAAAAAAACGCATCCACGCCCCCTCCCGATCGAAGTCGGATATTATTTCCCCCCATTATCGGGTCTTCCGGGGAACTCCGCAAGGGAAGCCCCGGGGGCAAAATGGCTCCTCCGGGAGGGACGGGAGAGAGTTTCCGGGGGCGGGAAGAGCCCCCGTGTCTTGAACGGAATGAAAAAAATCCGCATAATCTGAACGTGATCCACATCCCCTTAGCGCATGTTGCCTCAAACGGTTTCCGGGCAAACCCGTAAGGGTGCATCCGTCGATCCTTCGTCCTCCGGGAGGAAGATCGACTGAATCAATCGACAACATTTTTGCGGAAAATAGGTGATCGATGGCTGTACGTATCGGAATCAACGGATTTGGACGAATCGGTCGACTGACCTACCGCGCCATGCTGGAAAAGGCCCCCACCTGCCGGCTGGGGGAGATCGAGGTCGTGGCGGTGAACGACCTGACCGACCCCGATCATCTGGCGCATCTTCTCAAGTACGACTCGGTCCACGGACCCATGAAGCACCTTATCGCCATCGAGAAGGACCGGATCATGGTCGACGACAAGCCCGTCCGGATCTACTCGGAGAACCATCCCTCGAAGATCCCCTGGGAGGAGATGGGGGTCGATCTCGTCATCGAGTCGACCGGACGCTTCGAGGACAGGGAGAGCGCCTCAGGCCATCTCCGGCCGGGAGTCAAGAAGGTTGTGATCACCGCTCCCGCCTCCGGAGCCGACTGCACCCTGGTCATGGGGGTCAACGAAACGGTCTACGATCCCGCGAAGCACACCATCGTCTCGAACGCCTCCTGCACCTCGAACTGCCTCGCCCCGGTGGTCAAGGTCCTCCACGAGGCCTTTGGCATCGAGCGCGGATTCATGACGACCGTCCACTCCTATACGAACGACCAGAGGCTCCTCGACCTTCCCCACAAGGATCTCCGGAGGGCCCGGTCCGCCGGCATCTCAATGATCCCCACCTCCACGGGGGCGGCCAAGGCGATCGGCCTTGTGATCCCCGAGATGGAGGGCCGTCTCGACGGGACCTCCGTGCGGGTGCCCACTCCCGACGTCTCGATCAACGACCTCACCTGCGAGGTGCGCGTCCCCACCACGGTGGCCGACGTGAACAGGCTCCTCGAGGAGGCGGCGAACGGTCCCCTCAAGGGGATCCTGGCCTACACGAACCTTCCCCTGGTCTCGATCGACTACCGCGGCAATCCCCACTCCGCCATCGTCGACGGGCTTTCGACACGCGTCGTGCGCGAGAGGATGGTCAAGACCCTGGCCTGGTACGACAACGAGTGGGGCTACTCCTGCCGGGTGGCCGATCTCGTGGCCTATATCTGCAACCACTTCAGCTGAGGGCGCTAAAAAGACAGGGAGAGGGGTGCCGTGGCCTTGGGGTGAAGAAGTCCCGATCCCCGGCGCGGACGGTGAAGAGACGGAGGTATAATGGAGCGCTCCAAAAAGTGCGTTGACCAGATCGATGTGAAAAACAAGCGGGTCTTTCTCCGGGCCGACTTCAATGTCCCCCTCGACGGGGACATGCATATCACCGACGACCGCCGGATCCGCTCCTCCCTTCCCACCATCAACTATCTGATCGACGAGGGGGCCCGGGTCGTTCTGGCCTCCCATCTTGGCCGGCCGAAGGGGGCGCCAGACGCTCGCTACTCGATGGCGGCCGTCGCCAAGCGTCTCTCGCGCCTTCTTTCCAAGGAGGTCCGCTATACCGGGGAGCTCGTGGGCCCCTCGGTCGAACGCGAGATCGAACGGCTCAAGCCGGGAGAGGTCTTTCTCCTTGAGAACCTCCGCTTCGACAAGGGGGAGGAAGCCAACGACGTCGAGTTCTCGAAGAAGCTGGCCAGTCTTGCCGATGTCTTCGTCAACGATGCCTTCGGAGCCGCCCACCGGAGCCATGCCTCGGTGGTGGGAATCACCCGGTTCGTGGGGGAGCTCTGTATCGGCTTTCTGATGAAGAAAGAGGTCTCCTACCTCAAGGGGGCCATCACCAACCCGACCCGGCCGCTGGTGGCAATCCTGGGCGGAGGGAAGGTTTCGAGCAAGCTGGGCGTCATCTCGAACCTTCACGAGAAGGTCGACAAGATGATCATCGGGGGTGGGATGGCCTTCACCTTCTATCGTGCGATGGGGCTTGAGACCGGCCGCTCCCTCGTCGAGGAGAACCTGATCGAGATGGCCCGCGAGATACTCACCCACTCCCGCGACAGAAACGTCAAGTTTTACCTTCCCATGGACTGCGTGGTGGCCGAGAGCCGCGAGCCCAATGCCCCGACCAAGATCGTCCCCTACCAGGAGATCCCTCCGGGATGGACGGCGATGGACATCGGTCCGGCCTCGGTGCGCCTCTTTTCCGAGGTTCTCGAGAATGCCAAGACCATCCTCTGGAACGGCCCCATGGGAGTCTTCGAGGAGGACGCCTTTTCCCGGGGAACCTTCGCCATGGCCCATTCGGTGGGGAACTGCTATGCCCTCACCATCGTGGGCGGCGGCGATACCGCCCTGGCCGTCCACCGGGCGGGGGAGTCGGACAACATGACCTTCATCTCCACGGGAGGCGGCGCGGCCCTCGAGCTTCTCGAAGGCAAGGATCTTCCGGGACTTTCGGTGATCCCCGATGGCGACTGAGGCCGCATCCCGGAGGCGACACATGGCTGGAACGGCTTTGTCGCATGGGGCGGTGGGGGTTTGTCCATGCTGATGGTGGCAAACTGGAAGATGAACATGGACCGGGCGGCGATCTCGAACTACCTCGATGTCCTCTCCCGGGAGGAGCGGTGGTCCCGGTGGTGTTCGAACGGCTACCGCCTGGTCCTTTCGCCTCCCTCTGTCTACCTCGACTTTCTCGCTTGCGAGATCCGGAAGCGGGAGCTTCCCTTCTGGGTCGTGGGACAGAACGTGTGTGCCCACGAAAAAGGGGCCTACACCGGTGAGGTAAGCGTCGACATGCTTCGGGACCTTGGGGTAAGCGGGGTCATCCTTGGCCATTCGGAACGTCGGCGCCTCTTCGGGGAGACCGATGCCCACGTGGCGGCGAAGACCGCCCTGGCCCTCTCCCGGGAGCTCGTCCCCATCGTCTGCTTCGGGGAGACGGAGGCGGAGCGTCTGTCGAAGGAGCATGCCCAGGTCTGGGAGCGGCAGATCGCCCCGGTCTGGAAGGAGGTTTTGAAGGCGCGCGCCGCGGGTTCCGAGACGCCGGTCTACTGGGCCTACGAGCCGGTCTGGGCCATCGGGACAGGACGGACCGCCGCGATCGACGATATCCGGGAGGTTGCCGGAAGTCTCCGGGAGATCTTCGGCCATGACTGTTCCGCCGGCCTTCTCTACGGAGGGTCGGTGACCGACGAGAGCCTCGCTGTCCTCGTCGAAAAGGGAACGGTCTACGGATTCCTCGTGGGCGGGGCCTTTCTCGATTCCGAGGCCGTGCTCCGGGCCTTCGACAATCTCACTCACCATCCCTGACCGGAGGGGGCGGGGCGACCGTTCCCCCCGCCCCCTCCGAAGGGACCCGTCAGGCGGCACCTGATCGAAAATCCCGGGAACTGTTTTCCCGGTTTGACACGAGAACACTCCGATTCATTGAAAGGATCTGTTTCATGACCTATTTCATCACATTTATCCACGTCCTCACTTGCCTTCTCATCGTCGCCGCCGTCCTTCTCCAGTCGGGCAAGGGGGCGGAGACGGGGGTAATGTTCGGGGGGTCCTCCCAGTCGATGTTCGGGGCCCAGGGGGCGACACCCTTTCTGAGCAAGCTCACGGTGGTGCTCGCGACCGTCTTCATGGTGACCTCCCTCTCGCTGGCCCTCATCAAGCAGAACGCCGTCGGTCCGTCGCTTCTGCTCAACTCTCCGGGCAAGGCGCTTCCGGCCCCTCCCGTCTCCCCCGCTCCGGCCCCCCCGGCTCCGGCCAAAAAGCCCTGACGGGAAATCCCCGCCGTGAGTCTGGAGAGTCTTTTCTCCTCCTCGCCTTGCAGGATCCGGTGAGGAAGCCCGCTCCGAAAGACAGAGATTCCGGGAGGAGGACACTCCTCCCGCTCCTTCGCTCCTTTTGCCTTCGGGGAGAGTCTTCGAGGAGGATCCTCTCCGTCCTTCTTCTGGCCTGTCTGATCACCTCCTGCGCCAAAAAGGATCCTCAGGGCTCCTTCCGGGTCCTTCCCCGCCCCTCTCCGTTGGGGGGACGGATGACCTTCGATCTTGTCTCCGACCCCAAGACCTTCAACCCTGCCCTTGCCTCCGAGACGACAAGCACCCAGGTTCTGGGGTACCTGTTCCGGGGGCTCACCCGGGTCTCTCCCTACGATGGCATCGTCAAGGGAGACCTGGCCTCCCGGTGGTCGGTCGACCCCTCGGGGCGCCGTGTGGTCTTCACTCTCCGACGGGATCTCCGGTGGTCGGACGGCGTCCCCCTCACCTCGGCCGACGTGGTCTTCACCTTCAACCGGATCTACTACAACCCGGCGGTGGCCTCCCCTGTCCGGGATGTCCTGACCGTGGGCGGCAAGCCCTTCCATGTCACCGCCCCCGATCCGCGGACGGTGGTCTTCGAAACGGCCCGCCCCTTTGCCCCTCTTCTCGAGGAGCTGGGGGTGGAGGTCCTTCCCGCGCACCTGCTTTCCGCCGCCGTCGCCCAGGGACGCTTCAACACCGTCTGGTCGGTGCGGACCCCTCCGGAGAAGATTGTGGGGGACGGCCCCTTCCGACTCGAACGGTATGTGCCCGGCCAGGAGATCGTCCTTACGAAAAACCCCCTCTACACCCCTCCCAAGGGGCTTTCGGGTCCCTATGCCGCGCCTCTTCCCTATCTCGACCGGCTGATTCTCCGGATCGTCCCCAACCAGAACAGCACCCTGCTCCGTTTCCTGGGGGGGAAGTCCGATCTTGTGGGGGTGAGCCCCGCCCAGGTGCCGGTGCTTTCGGAGAAGACCGGCGAAAAGGCCTTCCGCCTTCTTGTCCGGGGTCCGTCGCAGGCGGAGACCTTCCTCACCTTCAACGAAAATCCCCGCTCGCCCATCCCGGCCTGGAAGATCGCCTGGTTCCAAAACCGGAACTTCCGCCAGGCGGTGGCCTGGGCGATCGACCGGAAGGCCATGGTCGACGTGGTCTATAACGGCCTCGGTGCCCCCATCCCCGGGCCGGTCAGTCCGGCGAACAAGGCCTTCTTCGATCCGGGGGTCTTCCGCTATCACCACGACCTTGCCCGCTCCCGCTCCCTTCTTGCCGCCGCCGGTTTCCGGAAAAAAGGCTCCCGTCTCTACGACGCCTCGGGACATCCTGTGGTGGTCGTCCTCATGACCAACACAGAAAGCCCCGAACGCCTCTCTCTGGCCCAGATGGTCCAGTCCATGCTGGCGCCGCTCGGCATCCGGGTCCGGGTCGTTCCCCTGCAGTTCAACATGCTCTCGACTCTGGTCCTGTCCTCCCACCAGTGGGAGATGCTGCTCTTTGGCCTGACGGGGACCCTCGATCCCCACGGCAATGCCACCGTCTGGCGCTCGACGGGCTTCCTTCACCTGTGGAACCCCGGAGAAAAAGGTCCTTCCGCGCCTTGGGAGGCCGAAGTCGACAGCCTCTTCGACCGGGGGGAGACGGAGATGGATCCGGTCCGGCGCCGGGCTCTCTACAACCGGTGGCAGGAGATTGCGACCCGCGAGGTCCCCCTCGTCGATCTTGTGAGCCCCGACGCCATTACTGCCGTCCGGACGACCCTTTCGGGGATCACTCCCACCCCGCTCGGGGGGGTGGTCCCCCATATCTCGCTTGTGGCGCAGACGGGGAGGCTTCTCCTGCCGTGATGCGCGCCCTCCTTCTCCGCCTCTCCCACATGGTCGTGGTCCTCTTCGGGATCGTCCTCCTCTCCTTTGTGATGATGGACTTCGCTCCGGGGGATTTCCTGAGCCAGATGGCCATGAACCCCCAGATCTCCCCCCGGACGATCGCGGCCCTCCGGGAGCAGTACGGACTGGGCCTTCCCTTCCCGGAGCAGTTCGGACGCTGGCTTTTGGCCCTCTTCCGGGGGAACCTGGGCTACTCGTTCTCCTACCACCTTCCCGTCTCGACCCTCATTGCCCAGAGGGTTCCCATGACGCTTCTTCTGACGGGGTCGGCGGTTCTCCTCTCCTGGGGGC
This sequence comes from Nitrospirota bacterium, assembly GCA_027366615.1. GTDB lineage: Bacteria > Nitrospirota > Leptospirillia > Leptospirillales > Leptospirillaceae > UBA4572. Next base: position 7,480 of record DAHXNG010000076.1, read on the forward strand.
TCGCCCTCCCTCTGGCGGTCTTCGGAGCCCGGCGCGCGGGAGGGCTCCTCGACCGCTCCCTCCTCTCCTTCTCCTATCTCTCCATCTCTCTTCCGTCCTTTTTTCTCGCCGTCCTGGGCCTTCTCCTGGCCGAGAAGACGGGTCTTTTCCCCATCGGGGGGGCCCGCTCCTCCCTCCCCTCCGGGGCGGGAGAGGGAGCCCGG
>DAHXNG010000077.1 GCA_027366615.1 Nitrospirota bacterium
TGGAGGCCTCCATGCCCGATCTTCTTCGCTCTGCCCCCCATCTTCTTCGGAAGCTCCGCCCTCTCTCCCTCTCGGTCGCGCTTCTTCTGGGTGCCCCCGGCATTCTCCCCGGAGCCCACGCCGGCACGGCCCAGGCCAACACCACCCGGCAGAAGGTTCTCTTCGTGACAGAGAGGGGCTCGGCGGAGAAGATCCTTCCCCTGAACTTCGCCCCGGACCGGCGCCTCCATTACAACAAGTTCTGGATGGACATCACCAGGGAAAAGCCCTACGTTGACTCGAAGGGCCGCAGGATTGTCATTCCCTCCACAAAGACCTTCCGCGGGATCCACGAAATCACCGTCCGCTTCTGGCATCCCCGGGGAGAGCCGAACCTCCTCGACGCCATCGTCGTAAAGGCCTACGACAAAAAGGGGCATCTTGTGAAGCACGGAGCCTTCGACCGTGGAGTCTTCGTCATTCTCCTCTCGAACAGCCTCTTCGGCGGGAACTTTGTCCGCTTCGACGGGATCGGCCACTACGTTCCCGGAGACAAGTCCCTCTACGTAAAGGTAAAAGTACGGAAGACCCATCAGGTCGCGATCCTTCCCTTCGCCGACTTCATCAACGACTTTACCCGCCAGATCAACACTCAGCCCGTCGTCTCCTGGGCCGTCAAACGTCCATGACGTTCCGGCGTCCATGACGTTCCGGCGCCCATGACTTTCCGGGGCCGGCCTCCGGCTCCGGATCCCTCCACGGGGGAAGAAAATCCTCACCTTTCCTCCATCATATAACTATTCACAGTATAAAGATAAAAATATTGCTTGCAATCCCTGAAAAAACGTGTATATTCTGACCGATTGTTGACCGGGGACTGCCTCCGCCACGACAATGGAATCACGGCGGAACCAAGGTCCCCGTCCAGCCGGTCGAATTCTCTCTGACAAGGGACCAATTTCTATCCGGCTCTATCCGGGATCTATCCGGGATCTGTCCGGCTTTTGTCCGGAGATCCAGTCGGCTTCCCCTGCATCAAAGGAGCTTCGTCGTGACTGCACCCAAGCCTCTTCCGGCCGGGAATGCCAGAACGGCCTTCCACCCGGGGAGAAAAGAACGCCGTCTTCCATCCATGACCGATCCCGGCCTTTGGCATGTCTGGCCAAAGGGCTTCGGGTTGACCTAACGACCTCACGACAGGGGGTGCCGAGTGCACGCTTTGGGAACACAGCTTCTCGTCGAACTGAAAGACTGCCAGTCCGACTCCCTTTCCGATCCCGTTTTCGTCAGAAACGCCATGCTTGAAGCCGCCCGGGCGGCCAAAGCCACTATTGTCGACGACAAGTTCCACCACTTCAGCCCCTTTGGGGTAAGCGGGGTCGTCGTGATCGCCGAATCCCACCTTGCCATCCATACCTGGCCCGAATACCGCTATGCCGCGGTTGACGTCTTCACCTGCGGAGACACCCTCAAACCCGAGGTGGCGGCGATTTATCTCGCCCGCGCCTTCCGCTCCCAAAATCCGAGCATCCACGAGATCAAGCGGGGCATCATCGGGATCACCAACGAAAAGATCGCGCACAAGATCGAGGGGGAGACCGGAGAGGTCCTCTCCGACGACCGGCCCGACCATCAGGGGAAAGGAATCGAATCGGATGAGCCAAGCGAGAGCCTCCAAGTGGTATATTGAGTATGCGGCGCCGTCGCTAGGCCACATGCACGGAATCGACGGCATCCTCGTCTCCCGCCAGACCCAGTTCCAGAAGGTCGACATCCTGAAGACGAACATCTACGGGAAGGCTTTGGCCCTTGACGAGAAGATGCAGTCGACCCAGGAAGACGAGTTTATCTACCACGAAGCCCTGGTCCATCCTGCCATGATCGCCCATCCGGCGCCCCGGTCGGTCTTTATCGTCGGCGGCGGCGAAGGTGCGACCCTCCGGGAGGCGTTGCGCCACCCGACTGTCGAGCGGGCTGTCATGGTCGACATCGACGATCAGGTCATCTCCCTGTCCAAGGAGCACCTTCCCGAATGGCATCAGGGAGCCTTCGACGATCCCAGGGCGGAGGTCATCTCCACCGACGCCCGGAAGTACCTCGAGGAGTCGAAGGAGATCTTCGACGTCATCATCACCGACCTCTCGGAGCCGGTGGAGGAAGGTCCCGCCTATCTCCTCTACACCCGGGAGTTTTACAGGATCGCGTGCGAGCACCTCTCCCCTGGCGGAACGATCTCGGTTCAGGCTGGCTCCGCTGCCCATCCCTTCCTGCTGGCCTTTTCCGCCGTCTACCAGACCATGCGGACCGCCTTCCCGACAGTTCGAGGATTTTCGGTCAATATTCCCTCCTTCGGACTTCCCTGGGGCTTCACCCTGGCGTCGAAGGGGGTCGATCCCCTCGCGATGAGCCGCGAGGTCGTCGACCGCGTTCTGGCCGAACGGGGTCTCACCGATCTCCGATTCTACGATGGCCTCGCCCATCAGGGAATTTTCGGCCTTCCCCGGCACATCCGAAAGGGTCTCGACAGCGCCAACCTCATTATTGAGGACAACCATCCCATCTTCACCTACCACTAGGCGACCCGACCCCTTCATGGATCAGAGCAAAACCCCTCTTTTCGACGCGATGGTCTCCCTTGCCGAAAGCCGGAAGGTCTCCTTCCACACCCCCGGCCACAAGAGCGGCAAGGGGATCTCCACGCGGTTTCGCAAGTTCGTCGGCCCCCGCGTCTTCTCCATCGACCTCACCTGCCTCGACGAGGTCGACTCCCTCCAGAAGCCCCGGGGGGTGATCAAGGAGTCCCAGGAGCTGGCCGCCGCTATCTACGGAGCTGACCAGTCCTACTTCCTCGTCAACGGAACCTCCGGAGGGAACCAGGCCATGATCGTGGCCACCCTCTCCCCCGGCGAGCCGGTCCTCGTGACGCGCAACGTCCACAAGTCCGTCATATCGGGAATGATCATGACCGGCTGCCACCCGGTCTTCATCCCCTTCCGGGCGGGCCACAACGCCTCCTTCCCTCTGAACTACGGAACGGCGGACATTCTCTCAAGCCTTGAGGCCCACCCCGATATTCGGACCCTCTATCTCACCTCTCCCAATTACTACGGGGTGACCGTAGATCTTGTGCGCGTCGCCGAGGCCGCCCATCAAAGAGGCGTCCGGGTCCTCGTCGACGAGGCCCACGGCCCCCATCTCCACTTCCATCCCGAGCTCCCTCACTCGGCCATGGCCGCCGGGATCGACCTGGCCGTCCAGTCCACACACAAGATCATCGGCGGCATGACCCAGGCCTCCATGCTCCACGCCCGGGCCGAACGAATCGACATCCCTCGACTTTCGAGCGTGCTGCGCTACCTGCAGACGACCAGCCCCTCCTATATCCTGATGGCCTCCCTCGACCTCGCCCGCATGCAGATGGCGACCGAGGGGGTCAAGCTCTTGGGGCGTGCCCTCGAGCTCGCCCGGTGGGCACGGATCCGGATCCGTGAGATCCCGGGGCTCAAGTGCGCCAACCGGACCGAGATCCACACGCTCTCATCCGGAGAGAACGACCTCGACGAGACCAAGCTCACGATCGATGTCCGGGGGTGGGGGGTGACCGGCTATCAGGTCTCCCAGCGTTTGAATCTCGAGTTCGGCATCCAGGTCGAGATGGCCGACATCGACCACGTGCTCGTCATCGTCAGTATCGGCGACCACCGGGGAGATCTCGAACGACTTGTCTCCGCCCTCCGGGCCCTCTCGACCGAGAACCGCACCGTCTCGCACAGGACTCCGGTCCCCTCGATGGTCTTCTTCGACAACCTTCTCAGGATGACGCCCCGGGACGCCTTCTTTTCCCCCCACGAAACACTTCCCCTCGAGGCCTCCTCCGGCCGGATCGCCGCCGATATCGTCACAGTCTACCCTCCGGGAGTTCCCCTGCTTCTTCCCGGCGAGGAGATCACGGCCCCCGTCATCGAGACACTCTCCCGGTTCCGGGAGTCGGGCGCCACGATGGACGGCCTCGACATGACCAACCGCCTGATCACCGTCGTTCGGGAGTAGCCTCCGCTTCGTCCTTATTTTTTCGCTCTCCCGTTGCAGATCCCGTCCCGCCGGGGGACAATAAAAGAATGATCTCTTCGTCCCGTCCCTTTTCCGAGGAGCCCCTCCCATGAAAACCCGATGGCCTCTCGCGGCCCTCGCCCTTGTCACGGCACTCTATTTCGGAGGGCAGTCCCTTCTCGACCTCTGGGCCCGCGTTCTCTGGTTTTCATCAAACCACCAGACAGCGGTCTATCTCACCCTCCTTGAGATCCGGGGCGATATTCTTGCCGGGGCATTTCTCCTCTTCTTCCTCGTTCTGGCCCTTTCCCTGCGCCCCCTCCTTAATAGCGTCACGGGGGTGGTTCTCGGACGAAGGATCCCGGATGGTCCCGCCCCCCTCGTTCTCGAGCCCGGGACACTCCGACGGACTGCCAACGCCGGGATCCTCGTCCTCTCCTTTCTTCTCGCACTTCCCTTCTCCGGCACGGGCAACGCCCTCCGGATTCTCGCCGCCATCAACGCCCCGGCGACTCCCGAGAGCGATCCCATCCTGCACCTTCCGGTGGGGTTTTATCTCTTTCACCTCCCCGTCTACGAGGAGATATCCTCCCTCCTTCTCGATGCCTTCCTGGTCTCGCTTGTCATCGCCGGCCTTCTCGGAACCCTCTCACGAAAACTCGCACTCATCGAGAACCGGATCTGGATCGACCCCGTCCTGCGAGTGATCCTTCTTCGCCTCCTCTCCGGAGTCTCCGCCGTGCTCTCCCTTGAAGCCCTCCTCGCGCGCACACGGACACTTCTCTCCACCCACCCGGGATTTTCGGGGGTCTCCTACGTCGACCTCCACGCCAGGATCCCTGCGGCAACTCTCCTGTCCGTCCTGCTCGCCCTTCTTGCTCTCGCGCTCATCATAGAAAGCTTCCGGCCCCGCCTCATTCTCTCAAAGGTTCTGGGCGGACTGGCAGGGGTCGTCTTTGTCGGGGGGCTGATCATTCTTCCCTGGGGCCTCTCCCGCTTCGTGGTGCTCCCCAACCAGTTCAATCAGGAGCGCCCCTTCATCACCCACAACATCGACTTCACCCGCAAGGCCTTCCGAATCGACAAAAGCCGCTCCGAACGGATCGCAACCCTGTCGGACCTCACTCCCGGCGATCTCGAGGGGAACCTGCCGACTATCCGGAACATCCGACTCTGGGATCATCGTCCCATGCTGACGACCGTCCGCCAGCTCCAGCAGATCCGGACATACTACACATTCCCCATTCTGGCACCCGACCGCTACACGCTCGACGGCGCGCTTCGACAGGTCCTGGTGGCACCCCGGGAGATCTCCTACCCGAACCTTCCGAGCCCCAACTGGATCAATGTCCACCTGACCTACACCCATGGCCACGGGCTTATCATGTCTCCCGTCAATCGCGTCACCCCCGAAGGGCTCCCGGAGTTCTGGCTCCGGAATATCCCGCCCCAGGCCTCCGTTCCCCTCACCCTGTCGCACTCGCGGATTTACTATGGCGACCAGCCGGCCCCCTACGTCATCGTCAATACCCGGATCCCCGAGTTCGACTACCCGAAGGGCCGCCAGAACATCTCCAACCACTACGATGCCACCGGAGGGATCCGGCTCTCGGGCCCCCTCCGTCGACTCCTCTATTCCTACGAGTACGGAACCTTCAAAATCTTTCTCTCAACGGCCGTCACCCCCCAAAGCCGCATCCTCGTCCACCGGAACATCTTCGATATCGTTCACCGGCTTGCGCCCTTTCTCTCACTCGATCCCGACGTGGTGCCGATCATTGGCCCCGGAGGAAAGCTCCTCTGGATGATGGACGCCTACACCACGTCCAGCGACTATCCCTACTCCACCGAGATCCCGGTCTCGGAAGGATTCTTCCACCCGGGACGGATCTTCCGGGGAGGCCACAGACAGGCTCTGGCCTCCTGGAAAGGGGCAATCAACTACATCCGGAATCCCGTCAAGGTCCTGATCGACCCGAAGACGGGACAGGCCCGATTCTATGTGACCGACCCCACCGACCCCCTTCTTGCCGCCTACCAGAAGAGCTTCCCCACGCTCTTTTCCCCCGCATCCCAGATCCCGGCGGAGGTTCTCTCTCACCTCCGGTTCCCTCCAGCACTCTTCTCCCTCCAGGCCAGCATTCTGGCCGCCTATCACATGACCGACCCTCAGGTCTTCTTTAACCGGGAAGACCTCTGGTCGATCGCCACCCGAAATGACAGACCGCTCTCTCCCTACTACATGGTCATGCGGCTTCCGGGCGAGAGCCGGGAGGAGTATGTCATGATGCTCCCCTACACTCCGGCCCACCGCGACAATCTGTCGGCCTGGCTTGTGGGGCGTTCCGACCCGGCACACCTCGGGGATCTCCGGATCTACCGCTCCCCCAAGGAGCGGCTCGTCTATGGCCCAAACCAGATCGAAGCCAGAATCGACCAGCGGGGCCCCATCTCGAAACAGCTGACCCTCTGGAACCAGCAAGGCTCCCATGTAGTGAGAGGAACTCTCCTGATCATCCCCATCGCCAACTCCCTCCTCTACGTGGAGCCCCTCTACCTGGCGGCCACAAGTCCGGGAGCCCTTCCGGAGCTTCGTCGGGTCATCGTCTCAATGGGAGACCGGGTCGTCATGAGAAAGACTCTCGACAGGGCCCTCGCCGCGCTTTTCTCGGGCACACCTCCTCCCTCACCCGGGAAGACGGCCTACTCTGCAGAAAAGGGATCGACAGGCTCGAAGATCTCGCATCTTCGGGAGCTCGGACGGGAGGCGGAGGAGGCCATGCGCCGCGGAGACCTGTCTCTTTTCGGAGACCGGGTCCAGAAGATCTTGCAGGCCCTCAGAACAGCGCGTCCATAGCCGGATCCCTCCGGAGGAAGACCGGGGGGAACGGGATTTTCCTGCCTGAATTGGGACGATTGGGATCGATCAGACGCCGCAACAAGAGGTCGAAGGAATAAGAAGTGGTCAGGACTTTCCTAAAGAAGGGCGGGCCTTTGAAAACCTTTAGAGGGGATCAAAGCCAATCCGGGAGATCCGCTTGAGGGGAAGGAAGAGTGTGGTCTGGTCAACAGGCAAGCCAGCGACATAAAAGAGAGAAGAGACAGGACCTCGCGCATCACACAGGAGAACGGAGAGATGTCAGGAGTGGGCGAGAAGGTCCCGGGCGATCGAAAGCGCGGAGGGAGAAATCCCCTCCCCGCCGAGCATACGGGCAATCTCCCGCACCCGATCCTCTCCGGCAATGGGAAAGGCCCGGGAGGTGGTCTCTCCTTTTTCCGTAACCTTCTCAACTATGACGTGGTGGTCTCCCTTGCGGGCCACCTGATGAAGATGGGTAATGGAGACGACCTGACGGGAGCGGCCGATTCCCCGAAGAAGGTCTCCGAGGACCTCGCCCACCTCGCCACCGATGCCGGAGTCGATCTCGTCGAAGATAAGTGTGGGGACGGTATCCCGAATTGCCAGCACACTCGTGATGGCCAAAAGGACCCGGGAGGTCTCGCCGCCTGAGGCGACCTCTCCCAGCGGCTTCTCCGGCATGCCGGGGTTGGCCGAAAAGAGAAACTCAACTCGCTCGGGCCCCCCGGAGCCGCCCAGATCCCCCAAAAAGGGCTGAAAGCCCACGGTGAAGGAGGGCTGATCGATCCTGAGCGCCCGGAGAACCTCCTTGACCTTTTCGGAAAAGGAGCGGGCAGCCTCCCGACGTTTTTTTGAGAGTTCCCCCCCAGTTTTTTTCAAGTCCTCCTCAAGAACGCCAAGCTCTTGGTCGAAAAGGGCCAGCTCCTGGTCGATCGCCTCCGGATCCTCTTTTGCCCCCTCATCGAAAGTCCCCGAAAGCTCCTCCGGACGGACGTGGTACTTCTGGGCCAGACGACGGTAGAGAGAAAAGCGGCTCTCGAGGGTCGCAAGCTCCCCCGGATCCATCTCGAGCCCCTCCTGGTAGTGGCGAAGCTCTCCGGAGAGATCCTTGAGGATCTCCACCGCCTCGCCCAGTCGCTCCCGAATTGGCAAAACGGCCGAATCGAGCGACCCAAGGCGGTCGATCGATCCGGAAATCCGGCCAAGGAGCGTCAGGACGCTCCCTTCGTCGTCGACTAGCATCTGGAGGGATCGGTCGGCGGAAAGAAGGATCTCCTGAATGTTCAGCTGGGCCGTGAGCCTCGACGAGATCTCCTCGAACTCCCCCGGCCGTCCGGCAAGAAGCAGGGCATCCTCCTGCCGTTCGCGAAGCTCAGAGAGAGTTCGATCGATCGCGGCCTTGCGCTCGAGGATCTCGAGGCGCTCGCGACGCCTTGACTGGATCTCCCGCCTCTTTTGATCGTAGTCGGAGGCCAGAGACAAGGTCCCGGCGAACTCGTCGAGAAACTGACGATGGTTGTCCCCGCCGGTCATGCGAAGGCTCTCTCCCTGTCCGACAAGGTCGAAAAGAAGGACGACAAGGACGGAGAGTTGGGATGTGGAGACCGACTGTCCATTGACAGTCTGACGGATGCGGCCGTTTGGGGAGATAACCCGGCGGATAACGATATCGTCGTCGGGGGAGAGGATCTCCGAGAGGGTCTCGGGAACGGAAGAGGAGAGCGGTGTGAAGACCGCTTCGATAACGGCCTCGGAACTCCCGGGACGAACTGAGAGGTTACGGGGCTTCCGGCCGGCAATCAGGGAAAGGGCATCGACAAGAAGGGACTTACCGGCTCCGGTCTCCCCGGTAATGACGGTCAGTCCCCTGTCGAAAGAGAGGGATATTTCGTGGATGGTGGCAAAGGACGCCACCCGAAGATGGGAAAGCACCCGGGTCAGGCCGCCAGGATTTCTTCGATCTTGTCCTTGAACGTCTTCTTGCTCTGGGCCCCGACGAGCTTGCTCACGATCTTGCCGTCCTTGAAGAAGATCAGCGTGGGGATCCCCATCACCTGGTAACGGACGGCAATCTCCTGATTGTCGTCGGTGTTGAGCTTCAGAAAGGAGACCCGTCCCTTGTACTCCTCGGCCAGCTCGTCGACGATGGGCGCCACCGTCCGGCAGGGTCCGCACCAGGGGGCCCAAAAGTCCACCATAACAAGGCCCTTCGATTCAAGAATCTTCTTGTCCCACTCCGCAGTCGAAATTTCCGCGACATTTGCGCTCATTCACACGCTCCTTCTTCTTGGTTGAAAAACCAGCGAGAGACTCTGGGTGCCTCGCTCGCATCTGGTTCCCGATGGGTCTTCCATTGGGCTCTCGCATTCTTTTATTCTACACGATCCGTCGCCTCGAGGAAAAGGCACCGGACGAAGCGGTCTTTCAAAACAGCACGCTCCCATGAAAAAAAAAGGGGGGCCCGAAAGCCCCCCCCTTTTTGAATCGGGAAATCTTTTAGTACATGTCTCCCATGCCGCCGGGGCCGGGCATCGACGGACCTTTGGCGTCTTTCTCGGGAAGATCGCAGATCATGACCTCGGTGGTCAGAAGCAGACCAGAGACGGAGGCCGCATTCTGGAGCGCGCTCCGGGTGACCTTTGTCGGGTCGATAATACCGGCCTGGATCATGTCGACGTAGGTTTCGGTGGCGGCATCGAAGCCCATGGAGCCCTTCTCCGAGCGGACTCTCTGGAGAACCACCGAGCCTTCGAGGCCCGCGTTGTGGGAGATCTGGCGAAGCGGCTCTTCGAGCGCCCGCTTGATGATGTTGACGCCGATCTTCTGGTCGCCTTCGGTCTTCAGATGGTCGAGCACGGACGAAGAACGGAGAAGGGCCACACCGCCGCCGGGAACGATTCCTTCCTCGACAGCCGCCTTGGTCGCGTGGAGGGCATCCTCGACGCGGGCCTTCTTTTCCTTCATTTCGGTTTCGGTCGCGGCACCCACGTTGATCACCGCAACTCCGCCCACGATCTTGGCGAGGCGCTCCTGGAGCTTCTCGCGGTCGTAGTCCGAGGTGGACTCCTCGATCTGGGTCTTGATCTGCTTCACCCGAGCCTGGATCTTGGCGTGCTCGCCTGCGCCCTCGACGATCGTGGTGTTGTCCTTGTCGATGGAGACGCGCTTTGCACGACCGAGGTCTGAAAGCTTCACATTCTCAAGCTTGAGCCCGAGATCTTCGGCAATCATCGTCCCGCTGGTGAGAACCGCGATATCTTCAAGCATCGCCTTTCTCCGGTCGCCGAAGCCGGGAGCCTTCACTGCCGCCACGTTGAGCGTGCCGCGGAGCTTGTTCACCACGAGGGTGGCCAAAGCCTCGCCCTCGACCTCTTCGGCGATGATGAGAAGGGGACGGCCCATCTTGGCGATCTGCTCGAGGATCGGGAGCAGGTCCTTCATATTGCTGATCTTCTTCTCGTGGATCAGGATGTAGGGGTTATCGAGAACAACCTCCATGCGCTCCTGGTCGGTGACGAAGTAGGGAGAGACATAGCCGCGATCAAACTGCATTCCTTCGACCACGTCGAGGGAGGTCGTCATGCTCTTGGCCTCTTCGACGGTGATCACACCATCCTTGCCGACCTTGTCCATGGCATCGGCGATGAGGCGGCCGATTTCAGGATCATTGTTGGCCGAGATCGTGGCGATCTGAGCGATCTCCTTCTTGTCCTGGCAAGGCTTGCTGAGCTTCTTGAGCTCCTCGATCACGGCGGTCACGGCAATGTCGATCCCGCGCTTGATGTCCATGGAGTTCGCACCGGCGGTCACGTTCTTGACCCCCTCGCGGTAGATCGCATGGGCCAGAACGGTGGCGGTGGTGGTTCCGTCGCCGGCGATGTCGCTGGTCTTGGAGGCCACTTCCTTCACGAGCTGGGCACCCATGTTCTCGTAGGGATCCTTGAGCTCCACTTCCTTGGCGACGGTAACGCCGTCCTTGGTGATGGTGGGGGCGCCGAACTTCTTGTCGATAACGGCATTGCGACCCTTGGGACCAAGCGTCACCTTCACCGCATCGGCAAGAGCCGTCACGCCGCGAAGAACCGCGCTGCGGGCTTCGTCACTGTAAATCATCTGTTTTGCCATATGTCTATCCTCCTGAATGAATGTCTGCTGTTATCTTCGGGATTCCCGCGGCGATCTCTAAAATCGATCGACCGGATTTACTTGGAGAAAACGCCCAGAATATCCTCTTCCCGAAGGATGAGGTAGTCGGTGCCTTCCATCGAGATCTTGGATCCAGAGTACTTGTCGAAAAGGATGGTGTCGCCCTTCTTGAGGGACTTCACATCGTCACCGATCTCTTCGACCTTTCCCTTCTGGGGCTTTTCCTTGGCGGCATCCGGGATGTAGAGACCACCCTGGGTCTTCTCGACCTCCTCGGCATAGCTCACAAAAACGCGATCTTTCAAGGGCTTAAATTTCATGCATACCTCCACTGTGTTTGGGGTTGATCCGGAGTTTTAGCACTCGCACGATCTGAGTGATAAGAGCATAGCAGAGGTGGAGGTGGTTGGCAAGCCCCCCCCGAGAGTGCTAACGAAAAGACAGGAAATAAGTAAATATACTTATTTTAAAAATAGATATGGGACAGGCACAAAGCCTGTCCCAAGAGAGGAAGGGGAAATCAGTGTCCGATACGACCCTTGATGAGAGAGAGTGCCGAAACGAGCTGGGTGTCGTTCTTTCCTGAAGGAATAGGATAGAGGAGATGCTTCTGGATATTTCCGGCAGGAATGACGATGCGCTGCTCCTTGCCGTCGGGGTTGAGAAAGTGATGTTTGAGATCAACCTCTCGGGGCACCTCCACCGCACGGCTCCCCTTGGGAACTCTCTCCTTGACGATCCTGTCGGGCGTGATTCCGTAGTCCTGGATAGATCGCCCGGAGGGAGTAAAGTAGCGCGCGGTCGTCAGCCTCAGGGCCGATCCGTCAAAAAGGGGCAGAATGGTCTGCACCGACCCCTTCCCAAAGGTCTGCGTCCCGAGAACGGTGGCCCGGTGATAGTCCTGGAGGGCCCCGGAGACGATCTCGGCGGCAGAAGCCGTCTCAGTGTTCACCAGAATGACGATCGGAATCCGGGGAAAGGCGTTTCCTCCGTGGGAGCGGAAGGCCCGCTCCTGTCGTCGCCCCTTCATGGAGACGACGGTCTTTCCGTCGGGAATAAACAGGGAGGAGACATCGACGGCGCTTGTCAGAAGCCCTCCGGGGTTATTCCGAAGATCGATGACAAGACCCCGCATCCCCCGGCGGTCCAGCGACTTCAGGGTCAGGTCAAGATCCCGGGCGGTGTTTTCAGAAAATTCCCGGACAAGGACATACCCGATGTGGTCGTTCAGCATTCGGGACTTTACCGTATGGATCTTGATGATTTCCCGTTCCAGATCGAAGTCCCGTGCCCGGAAGACCCCCTTCCGGAAGATCGTCAGGACAACGTGCGTTCCCGGCTTTCCCCGCATCTTCCGGACCGCCTTGGCAAGGCCCAGCGTCGCGGTTCCCATCCCATCGACCCGAGTGATCTCGTCTCCGCTCTTGATCCCCGCCCGGAATGCCGGCGAACCGTCAATGGGAGCCTGAACCAGGATGCGGTTCCCGGAGGTGGTGATCTTGATTCCGACACCCCCGAAGCGTCCCTGGGTATTGATTTCAAGGTCATGGTATTCCTGGGGGGTCATATATTCGGAGTGGGGATCTAGGGAGGCGACCATGCCCCGGATCGCGCTGTCGAGAACAGGGCGGGCCGGAATGCGGTCGACATAGTCATTCTGAATCAGCGCATAGACCATGGAGAAGATCTTGAGGCTCTTGTCGGTGCCTCCGTCGGCAAGAACGGCATGGCCCACCCCGCCCACGAGGATCCCCACCAGCAATAGGAGAATGATATTTCCTGTTTTCATCATGACATTCCAAGAAGTACGTTTGGGACCCTTGCCAAAACCAAAAAGACGCATCAATAGTCCTCAGTCACGACCCGGCATCTCCGGACGAATTTTGAAATTTTCACACCCTGAACCCGAATACAGGCCCGCCTAAGAAAGACTATCATTCATCCTCGCGTATTACAAGGGCAATTCTAACCCGAACCTCAATACAGCCTGTCATGAAGGAGGCGGTCTTTGAATACCCCTCATGTGAGTGACGCCCGGTGAGATCTTGCGGGGTAAGACACTCTACCTTCCAAGAAAGCGCATTGGACTCAACGGGTGTCCCCTTCTCGTCACACCGAAGAAGAGCGTCGAGCGGCCCTTTGTGCCTCCACGGCCGACCGTCCCGAGGACCTTTCCGGCAAGAATGCGCTGGCCTTCCCGGGCATAGATCCGGTCAAGATGTCCATAGAGCGTATAGAGATGGTTGCCGTGCGAAAGAATGACCAGACGGCCGTAACCCGAGTAATCTCTGGCAAAAAGGACCTTTCCGGACCAGGCGGCCTTTACCTGCTGACCGATCGAGGCGGCGATGTCGATACCGTCATGAAAGGTCCCGTAGCGTTCAACAACCTCTCCCCGAATGGGCCAGATAAACCGGCTCTTCCCGAGAACAGGCGGATGTTTGTAGATCTCCCTCCGCCCCAGAATCCGTCGACGGTGCTCGAGACGAACGATCAGGGCCATGAGCTCCCGGCGGCGTTTGAGTATGGTCTTGTTGTCGGCGTGGATCGACCCTTCCTTTTTCTTGAGGCGGGCGATTTCCTCCCGGATGTGCGCCATCTTCCTCGTAAGACCCGCCTCCTCTGCCTGCTGGCTCCGAAGGAGGGAGACCTCCCTGTTGCGAAGCGTCCGAAGCTGATCCCGACTCCCTTCAAGGTGATGCTCCTTGTGTCGGTAGCCGTGAACTAGGTCCGAAAGACGATGGGTCTGGTCGGAAAGCAGATAGGAGTGGACGACCCCCTCGGGAACGATGTCTACACCGTCAATCCGCGAAAGCGCCTGCTCCGCTTTACGCGAAAGGAGCACGCTCTCAAGGGAGCCCTTCTCCCGGAGGTCGGCGGCAACGACCGTGTCGAGATGTCCGATTGCCCTCTCTACACGTCTGATGGCCTGCCTGTCCTTGATCTCCCGGATCTGGAGACGCTCGATCTTCAGGTTAAACTCCTCTGCCCGAACCCGAAGGGAAAGGATCCTGCTCCGAAGCTTGTGTCGCCGACCCCTGACTTTCGCAATGCGGCGCTTGTTGTCTAGGAGGCGGCGCTTGAGAGACTCCATCTCCTTTTGACGCTTCGAGAGCTGCCGGTCGACGGAGGCTTCGTCTGCTCGTGCCCTGTCTATGATGGGGGTAAAAAAGAAAATGATGAGAATAAAGAAAGACGGAAGAAGAAATGAAATCGTCCGAAGCCTTTCGATCCGACAAGTGCGGAGAGCGGCGGAACCGTCCGTCACGAAGGCCTGTCTCCGGGGGTTTCTCGAGGAAAGGAAAGTGGTGCGTAAAGAATCCCCCCGATAAAGCCCGATCCAACGGCTCCTGCCAAAAAGAGAAGCCAGAGCCGCCCCCCGACCGGCAGCATCCCCGGGAAGGCCGCGAAGGGAGAGACCTCCTCCGGGAAAAGAACACCTTTGAGGGACCAGGACAGAAGAAGGACGATCATGGCCGAAACTCCCCCGAAGAGCGCCGCAGAGATGGGGCGGGGAAGTGGAAGGGGCCTATGTGTCGGGGTTGAAGAGGGTGCGTCGCCCGGGACAACGGACTCCTGACTGAAAAGTGGCGTTCGTCTCCCCCCTCCCGCTCCCTCATCCGGGCGCGAAAGCTCCCCCAGCAAGGACACAAGCCGCGCACCCGTGGCACCCCAGTAGAGTGAGAGGGGGACTCCGAAGAGAATCAGAAGAAGAATGAGTGCGCGATGGATCTTGATCGACAGGGCCAGAAGGGCATCGACCCTCCCGACCCAGTCCGGACTGTAGACTACGTCCTGGATGCGGGCATCGTTATGGACCACCTGGCTGATCGAGCGAACCATCTCGGAGATGAGCACGGGGTGGCCGTCATTTTTTGTCCCGGGAACGAGGAGGACCGAGAGGATCCGCTTCCGGGTACGACGCTCTGATGGCCCCTCACCCGAAGCGACAGGCATCGGAGAGACGTTGCCTGTACCCACGATTTTCTCGAGTGTTGCCTTGAGCCCCTCCTCCTCCTTTTGTGGAGGCGGCTGGTCAAAGACGATCAGAAGATGCGCCGAAGAGGCCTCACGATTCCGCATCGCCTCAAGAAAAGTGGCGGTGGACAGGGTCCAGAAGAAAAAAAGAAGAAGAAATGAGGAGAAGAGGAGATGGGAGAGTATTCGAAACCAGGAATGAATCGGAGAAGGCTTTCGAGAAAACACCGTTCCCCCCGAGGAGTCGGAGGAACTCTGGTCAGGAAGGGGAAGCTTAGAATCGGAGATCATAGGTGTCAAGCCTGTACGGAGAGTTTCCGGCAGAAAAGTGGACGATGGTGCGGAGAGAGCCCCAGACGAAGGATGGCCGACCGATGATCCTCCGTTCCGTACCCCTTGTGCTTCGAAAACAGATAACCGGGAAAGAGGGCATCAAGTTCGCCCATATAGCCATCCCGGGCCACCTTCGCGACAATTGAGGCCGCCGCCACGGAAAGTATCTTCCGGTCCCCTCCTATTACAGGGATTTGACGGGTTGAAATCTCTGGAACCCTGTCCCGGCCATCCACCGCCAGAAAAAGAGACGGATCATCGGAAAGATGTGGCGGAATCAAGTGAAACGCCCGACTCATGGCAAGAAATGTCGCACCTCTGACATTTTTACAGTTGACCTCGTCAACTGTGGCCCACCCCAGGGAGACATGAAGGGCCTCCTGGCGAATCAGCCCGGCCAGGAATGTTCTTTTTGCAGGCGACAGACTTTTCGAATCCGCGATCCCTGTCCGGAAAAGACGGGAGACGGGGGGCTCAAAAATGACACAGGCGGCAACCACTGGCCCGGCAAGAGCCCCGCGCCCGACCTCGTCGATTCCCGCAACAAGGCAGGGCGCCCCGTCCTCCCGAAGAAAAGAATCCTCCCAGGAGCCATCTGGACGAGAGGGGGCAGACGAAGAGCTATTCTTCGTGCTTGACCTCTTTAAGGCGTGCCGCCTTCCCCTTCTTGTCGCGAAGGAAGTAAAGCTTGGCACGGCGGACGCGGCCGGAACGAACCCGGTCGATCTTGATCACCTGGGGGGAATGAACCGGGAAGGTCCTCTCAACCCCGATGCCAAAAGAGATCTTGCGGACAGTCAGCATCTCCCGGGTCCCGCCTCCGCGCATTCCGATCACAACGCCTTCGAAGACCTGAATACGTTCCTTTTCGCCTTCGACAACCTTGCTGTGCACCCTTACCGTATCTCCCACATCGACCTTCGGAGTGGTTTCCTTCATGAACAACTGTTCGACCTGATCAAGAACCTGCATCGTGCACCTCGCTTGCATCATCAAAAGACGACTGTGGTTAACCGGAAATCCCCGATTGGCCATTTCCAAGATCGGGCCTTATTTCCTGCTGCTTTTTCCGGGAGAGTTCCTCCCGAAAAGTTCTGATAGCTTCATGGTTCCCCGAAAGAAGAATGGGGGGAACATCCTGTCCCCGAAAGCTGCGGGGGCGGGTATACTGCGGAAAGTCAAAGGATCCGTTCGTAAAGGTCTCGTTCTGTGGGGAGTCCGCATTGGAGAGGACCCCCGGGACAAGCCTCACCACCGCATCGACCATGAGGGCGCTGGGGATCTCTCCCCCGGAGAGAACGTAGTCCCCGCAAGACCACTCTTCCAGCGGGTAGGACTCCAGAACCCGCTGGTCGATCCCTTCGTAATGACCACAGAGAAACAGAAGAGGACGGGACTCGATCGACCAGGTCTCCGCGACATTCTGGATAAAGACCCGCCCCTGGGGTGAGGGAAAGACAAGTCTCGGGGACTCTCCCCCTGCGAGGGCTTCTAGCTCACCGATCGCGGCGTCAAGCGCCTCGGAGATCGGCTCGGGCTTCAGAACCATTCCCCCTCCCCCGCCGTAGGGATAGTCGTCGACGGAGTGATAGGAGCCGATTCCAAAGGCCCGGAGGTCCCAGATATGGTACTCGACAATCCCCTTCTGTCTTGCCCTGTCGGGGATGCTCGTCCCCAGCATGTTCCGGAGCATTTCGGGAAAGAGAGTGATTACCCCGATGTGCCGACAATGCTCCAAAGGACGGTGACCTCCCCCTTCTCTCTGTCGATCTCCGGAACAAGAGGTTGGACGAAGGGGCAAAGAACCTCTTGCCCTCCTTGGGTCTGGATCGACAAAAGATCCTGTCCGGACCTGTCGTAGTACCCGGCGACCGTCCCTACCCTCTGTCCAGTCTCGACATCAAGTACGGCAAAGCCTACGAGATCGTCGAGCCTCTCGGCATCGGATTCCTCGGGAACCCAGTCGTCCTCTCCCTCCCATAAGATCTCCCATCCGGCGATTTCCCGGAGGGCTTCAGGGGAGTCGATTCCCGCCCATTTGACTAGAAGGACACCCGATTGGTCACGGGCATCTTCGAGGACCAGAGAGCGGCTCTTCGACGGCGCCCCCTTTAAAAAACGGGAGGAGGCGCGCAGAAGAAAAGTCTCTCCGATATCTCCCAGAAAGCGGGCGGGATTGTCCGAGAGGAGCTGAACCCGACCGTACCCCCGGACCCCGAACGAGCGTCCGACCCGGCCGACAAGAAGCGGCTCACTCACGAAAGGTCCTTACCGAAAAATCTCCCCCGTCCGTCAGACGGCGGAGGCGGCCCGCTTGATCAGGCGTGCAACCGTGTCGGTCGGGACAGCCCCTTTGGCAACCCAGCTGTCGACCTTTTCCTTGTTGATGCGAAGCTCCCCGTCAGACTGCTGAGGCGCATAGGTTCCGACCACCTCGATAAAACGTCCGTCCCTCGGCATCCGGGAATCGGCGACAACGATTCTGTAGACCGGCATCTTCTTTCTTCCATGCCGTGCGAGTCTGATATGAACTGCCATGATCTCTCCACCTTTCCTCCCGCATTGTTGCGGGGGTGATACCTGTGATTGTCAGAACGGGAACATCGATCGAAGCGACCGGTTCCCCTTGGACTTGAGCGCCGTCTTCATCATTCGGCGGGCCTGCTCGAACTGGCGCAATAGCTGGTTGACCTGCTGCACGCTTGTCCCGGAGCCTTGGGCGATTCTCTTTCTGCGCCCTCCGTCTATAAGGTCGGGTTCGGCCCGCTCCTTTTTTGTCATCGAGAAGATCATCGCCTCGACACGCTTGAGTTCGGACTCCATCACGCTCATGTCGACCTTAGACTTGAGTGCGGCAGCTCCAGGAATCATTCCCATCAGATCATCGATGGACCCAATCTTCTTCATCCCCTGGATCTGCTGGAGGAAGTCATTGAGATCCATCTTGTTGTTGCCCATCTTCCGGGCAAGCGTCTCCGCCTGCTCCTGGGAAACGACATCCTTGGCCTTCTCGATCAGGGTCTGAATATCGCCCATCCCGATGATCCGCGAGGCCATGCGGTCCGGAAAGAAAGCTTCAAGCCGATCAAGCTTCTCGCCCATCCCGACAAACTTGATAGGCTTTTTGAGAATATGACGAATCGAGAGGATCGCTCCGCCCCGGGTATCGCCGTCGAGCTTGGTGAAGACGACCCCGTCCACCCCAATTTCCCGGTCGAATGTCGAGGCGACCGTAACGGATTCCTGCCCCTGCATGGCATCGACGACAAGGAGTGACTCCTTGGGGGAGTAGAGGCGCCGAAGCTCCTTGAGCTCCTCCATCAGAGCCGCATCGACGGTCAGACGGCCGGCAGTATCGACGATGACGATCTCGTACATCCCCTCGATCACCCGTCTCCTGACGAGAGGATGGAGCTCGGAGGGGCGCGTCATTCCCTCGGGAGGCGTCACGACGGGAACGCCAATCTGCTCGCCCAGAATCCTCAGCTGGTCGACTGCGGCAAGGCGGGCCAGGTCGCTTGCGACTAAGAGAACTCGCCGGTTCTGGCTTTTGAAATGAAGTGCCAGCTTGGCGGCGGTCGTCGTCTTTCCCGATCCCTGAAGCCCCATCATGAAAATGACGGTGGGGGGCTTCGACGCCAGGGCTATCGTCGCACGATGGTCCCCCAGGATATGCACCATCTCCTGGTAGACCTCGGTAATGACCTGCTGTGAACCGGTCAGCCCCGAGGCCTGGGCCTGTCCGATAAGCTTCGCCGTTAGCGCCTCGGTAAAGGATTTCACCACATCGAGGTTGACGTCCGCCTCGAGGAGTGCCACACGAATTTCCTGAAGTGTCTCCTCAACGAGCTGGGGGGACAAGCCCCCGCGTCCGGTAAGTTTCTTGAAGATCCCATCGAGACGCCCAGTCAAACTCTCAAACATCGAGGATTACTCTCCGGGCTTCGACTTGAGCGTTGCCTTCAGGATGCGGCTCTGCTTGAAATACGGCACCTTCTTCGGGCCCACAACAACAGAAGTTCCGGTCCGGGGGTTTCTCGCCTTGCGCGTTGCCCGGGTCCGCACCCGAAGAACACCGAAATCGCGAAGCTCGACGGTATCGCCCGATGACAACCCTTCCTTCATCGACTCGAGAAAGAGATCGATCATGATGCGTGCATCTTCCCGACGAATCCCGGGAAACTGTCTTGCCAATCTTTGAACGAGCTCACCCTTGGTCATTGATCCTCAACACTCCTTCCCGAGTCTGTATGAAATTCGCCTACCGGACGCCCGCATATTCCGGAAGGACCGACCAAAATCCAAACGACTGCTTTCCTAGAGCCTCCCAGAGGTGACCAATCTGGGAGGAGACCATCCGGTCAAAAAAGGTCTTTTCCGGAAAGCGTCTTATCTCTGGCTTTCCGGATATATGGGCCATTTTGGCAGCCACATCCACGGCATCCTCATAATCGCCCAGCGCATCCACGAGGTGATTTCCCACGGCCGAGGCACCCGTAAAGACGCGCCCATCCGCCAGCGGCTCGAGAGTGGCGACAGACAAATGACGTCCCTTCGCGACGTCCCGGATAAACTGCCGATGCATCTCGTCTAGGACCGTTTGAAGATAAGCCTTTTCCTCGGTCGTCATGGGACGAAATGGAGATCCCGCATCCTTGAGCGCTCCGCTCTTCATGACCTCGCTCTGTATCCCGACCTTCTTCATGAGCTCCTCGAACTGGGCAAGCTCCATGATGACCCCGATACTCCCTGTCAGTGATCCGGAAGAGGCGAGGATTCGGTCGCAGGCCGAAGCGATGTAGTAGGCGCCGGAGGCTCCGACCGTCCCGATCGAGGCCACGACGGGCTTCCCGCTCTTTCTGGCCTTCAGGACCTCTTCGTAGATATCCTGGGAAGGGACGACCGCCCCCCCGGGACTATTGATCCGGAGAAGGATGGCCTTGACCTTCGGATCACGCGCCAGCGCACGAATCTGGTGGATCGCCTTGCGGGAGGAAAGAATGACCCCCGAGATACGGACAACTCCGATCTCGGCGCCTCCGACAATGGGAACGGACCGGCTAAAAAAAGCCGCGCCACGCCCAAGGACAAAGAGAACCCCCAGAACTATTACAATAACAAAAAGGCTTCGGGAAATCTTCCTGAAAAACATTCGGCATCCCAAAATGAAAAAAGAGGGAGAGGGAGGTCTCCCCCCCTCTCCAAACGACCGAACTTATCCGAAAGCGGACTCGAATCAGAGCCGAAGCAGAAAAGCCGGACTCGAAAAAACTAGGCGCCGTCCTCCGCACCCTTGACCGACAGGCCGATCTTTCTCTCGCCCTTGTCGACCTT
Source organism: Nitrospirota bacterium (assembly GCA_027366615.1). Lineage (GTDB taxonomy): Bacteria > Nitrospirota > Leptospirillia > Leptospirillales > Leptospirillaceae > UBA4572. The sequence goes on from DAHXNG010000077.1 coordinate 20,681, forward strand.
CACGATGCGCACAGGAAGCTCCGTTCCGACAGCAAAGAGCTGGTCGAGGCGCTCCCCGTTCGGGAGGTCCACCTCGCTTACATGAACCAGACCCTCCACCCCGTCGGCGATCTCGACAAAGAAGCCGAAATCCATGACCTTCGTCACCTTGCCCCGCATCGACTGCCCGACGAGGAAGCGCTCGGGAATATCGGTTTCCCAGGGGTCGGAGGCCATCTGCTTGTAGCCGAGGGAGAGACGCTGACGTTCCTTTTCAATCTTCAGGACAATGGCCTCGACCTTCTGCCCCTTCTTGAACATCTCGGAAGGATGCCGGACGTGGCGGGTCCAGGAGAGATCCGAAATATGGATCAGTCCGTCGATCCCTTCATCGAGCCCCACAAAAACACCAAAATCCGTCAGGCTCTTGACCTTCCCGGAGACAATCGTCCCGATGGGATAGCGATCCTCGACCAGATCCCAGGGGTTAGGACCAAGCTGCTTGAGACCCAGAGAGATCTTCCGGTTCTTCTCGTCGATCTTCAGAACCTTCGCCTCGACGGTATCCCCGACATTCATGATCTTGCTGGGGTGCTTGACCTCGTGGTTCCAGCTCATCTCGGTGATGTGCATAAGCCCCTCAACACCGGGCTCGATCTCGAGAAACGCGCCGTAGTCGGTGATCGAGACGACCCTGGCCGGAACCTTCGAGCCTTCGGGATAACGAGAGGCCACGGTGCTCCAGGGATCGCTCTTGAGCTGCTTGAGACCAAGTGAGACCCGACCGGTCTCCTTGTCGTGCTTCAGAACCATCACATTGATCTTGTCCCCGACAGCCATGAGGTTCTGCGGGCTCGACACCCGGCCCCACGACATGTCGGTGATATGAAGAAGTCCGTCGACGCCACCGAGATCGATAAAGGCTCCGTAGTCGGTGATGTTCTTGACGATTCCCTCGAGAACCTCGCCTTCCTTGAGAGACTCCATGGTGAGCTTCTTCCGGCGGTCGCGCCACTCTTCGAGAAGAACACGGCGAGAAACAATGATGTTTCCGCGCTTCTTGTTCATCTTGATGATGCGAACCTGGATGGTCTGCCCCACAAGCCGGTCCATATCGCGAACCGGGCGAAGGTCGATCTGGGATCCCGGAAGGAAGGCCTTGAGACCGATATCGACGGTCATGCCGCCCTTGATCCGGCTGATGACCTTGCCCTCGAGAACCTCGCCCTTTTCGGAAAGCTCCTCGAGAGAGTCCCACACCTTCATCCGGTCAGCCTTCTCCTTGGAAAGGACAAGGTTACCCAGAGAGTCTTCCCGTTCCTCAAGGTAGACACTGATGCGATCTCCGACCTTCAGTCCGGAGACCTCCTCATCGGAGAACTCGGCCTTGGCGATGTGCCCTTCGGACTTGTAGCCGATGTCGACTACGACCTCAGTCGAGTAGACGGCGATGACCGTCCCGTCCACAACCGCGCCCTCTTCAAAATTCTGAAGAGTTTCGGAGTAGAGCAGGTCCATCTCGTCGCGACTAAGATTCTCGTCTAGGTCCACGACAGCTTCTTCTTTAAGATTGTTTTGGTTTGAAAGTGACATGCGCGTAGATCCTCCTGTTGCCCACACCGTTTCCTACGGTACGGAATCTTTTTATTGTAACGCGATTATGATGGAAAGGAAAGCCCTTTTGTCCCTCCGCCTCCCTGACTTTGCATGTGAGGTTTTAACGGCACAAGAACTCCAGAAAGTCCAGGAACTACGTACTCCGGAAGGCTCTCGACTTCTCGGGCGGAGCTTCCCCTTTGCGGGTCCGATCACAATATCGAAAGGAGGAAGAGCAGGAGGTCATCCCGCCGATTGCCCTCGAGCATTTCCCTCGAAGACAGGCCTTACGTGGACATCGATTGGCTCGATCTTTCACCTGGAATGAGCCAGATCCCGGGAGGGGCCAAGCTTCAATCCTACCCCGGGGAAGCTTATGGGCAGAGCCAAGAGCCGAAAACGCCGTCTGAAGACATCATTGGAGTCTGGCCGAGAAATCTTGCCAGTCAGGTGCGTAAAGACTCCCCCCTATTGGCGGCCGGCAACTTCGGAGGAGGGGACATTTTCCGAATGAGCCCCGGAGAGGAGTGCGGGCGCCCCAGAACCTTGCCCGGATCGGAGAGAAGGTGCCTGAGAGTCCGCGCGAGACCGGCCGAAGGGTTTAGTGCAAGGGCCGAGCGAAAGTTCGATGCCGCGTCCTCAGGCTTCCCTATCCGGTAGTGAACGATGCCAAGGTAGGTCAGGATGAGAGGGTTCCCGGGATGGCGCTCCTGGGCTTCGTGCAGATAGATATGGGCCTCTCCGTAGTTTGCGCGATCGATATCGATCTTCCCCATGAGGGTTCGGAAGCCGTTGGGCCACCGGTCGCGAACGATGATCCGGGAGGCGTCCTTGTAGGCCGCTTTGGCATGGCCCAGGGAAAGTTCAATACGGGCCAGATTCATAAGAAAGAGAGGGTTCCCGGGATCCCGGGAAAGTGCGAGATCGAGGAGGCTCTTCGCCTCTGCCTTCTTCCCCGTTTTCCAGAGAACCACTGCAAGGTTGTTTATAAGTGCGACATCGCCGGGAGATTCGGCAAGCGCCTCCCGGTCAAGACGAAGAGCCGTCGGAAGATCCCCTGCCAGAAGGGCCCGATGGGCCCTCATGGCGAGCCTGTCCGAAGGCGTGGGCACTCCTCCCTCCGCACAGGAGGAAAGAAGGCTCGCCGCCACCAGGAAAAGTCCCGCTTGCCATCTTTTCCCCAGCGCTTTCACCACTCCCCCTCTTCCTGATAGGATGACCCAGTTTTCCAATGTCGAATCAACTCCCGGGAGATCCCTGCCATGTCCGTCCCGCCCCTCCCCCGTGCCCCCCAACCATGGAACGCGCTCGCAGAGAGAGCCTATCGGCTCCGGGTGCCGCTTCTGGCGACTCCCTTCCTTATAGCCATGATCGAGAACGCCCGCCATCCCCACCCCCTCTGGGAAGGGGCCTACCGGATTGCGGCTGGCTCCGCCCCCATTGGCCCACTTTCAAGGCATATCCTGATGCTTCCGGCCCTTTGCCTCTATGCGGCAGCTCTGACCATAAGGCTTTCGGCCTCGGCAAGCCTGGGCTCCCGGACCGTCTGGTCCGGGGCGCCCGTCGCCAACAGGATCGAGACCGGAGGACTTTTCGGGGTCGTTCGCCACCCGCTCTACCTGGGATCGGCCGGCCTCATAGTCGCCCTTTCGATGATTTCGTCCCCCGAAGGAGCGGGCGCGCTTCTGATCCTGGACCTTCCCCTTCTCGCCCTCTTCGCCCGGCACGAGGAGGCGCTCCTGTCGAGGTCTCTTCCAGAATTCGAAGACTACAAAAAGAGCGTTCCCGCATTCTGGCCCCGCCGGCCGCTTCCCGACAAGATCTTTGCGCGGGCCCTCCGGCCGCTTGACCGTCGCGGGGGAGCGGCCCTCAAGTCGGAGGCGGCCAACGTCTCCCTTTTAGGAGGCTTTCTCGCCTTCTGGATCACGCCCGACATCAAAGTATTCTGGACGGCGGCGGGGCTTTCTTTCCTGATCGCCCTCACCGCCCCGCACTGGTGGAAAAAGACGGGAGACGCTCCGTGAACAGACTCGTCACCTTTACATCCGACTTCGGACGACAGGACTCCTACGTCGCCAGTGTCAAGACGCGCATTCTCGCCGGAGCTCCGGAAACCATGATAGTCGACGTGACCCACGACGTCCGGGCCTTCACCCCGGTTCTGGCCCTGCCCCCCCTCATCGAGATCATGCAGGTCGCCCCTCCCGGTACGATCCACCTTGTGGTGGTCGACCCAGGCGTAGGGAGCGAGAGGAGAGCCCTGGCGGGAGAGGGGCGGGGGTATTTCTTCGTCCTGCCGGACAACGGCCTTCCCGCCCGGCTCTCGGAGTGGTTTGATGAGATCCGGTTCTACCATCTCGACCACCCCGAGCTCTTTGGCGGACGGGCCACTGCCACCTTCCAGGGTAGGGATCTCTTTGCCCCGGCTGTAGCCGCCCTGGCCACGGGAAAGGCCACCCCGAAAGAGCTCGGCCCCCTCGTCCCGACGGGGTCGCTCCTGCCGGAGGAGGGGCTCGGACCGGCAGAGGCGGACCGGCTCCTTATCTGGAATACCGATCGCTTCGGAAACCTCCTCCTCGAGTTTTTCGCGACGCTCCCGCCGGAGGATGTTCGGGTCGTCCATCGGGGACGGCGTATTCCCTATGTTTCCCGATACCAGGAGGTCGCCCGGGGAGAGCTGGGCTGCCTCATCAACAGCACCGGGTGGCTTGAGATCTTCTGCCGGGAGGGAGACGCCTCAAAGAAAACGGGACTCGGCGTGATGGACCGGGTGGCGGGAGAAATCGAAGGAGGATCGGGGAGGAAGCTACGATTCTCCGGTCGGGGAGATTCGCCGACTCAGTGATCCTTTCTCAGCTTGTAGGGAAAATTGTCGTAATAATAGTCGGGGGGCAGGTTCTGGAGCAGGTCGGGAATTTTGTCTCCCTCGATGGCCTCCCAGGGGCCCTTCAGATCTTCCGACCGGTACCATTGATCCTGATAGTACTGGTAGTAGACCCCGTCCCGCAGATAGAGGGGACGGCTTGATGTCAGGAAGATATAGAGGTTTGTCCGGGGAAGAAGGACCGGGGTCGACTGCCCCTCAAAACGGATCGGGGTAGGCTGGTCGTCCACCGACACCGCCCCCTCCCCGGGAGCATTCGAGGCACATCCTGCTCCAACGAGAAGTGCTGCGGACAGCATGAAAGGAATCGCCCATCCCTTGACTCCCCCCCCGATTCTTCCTAGAATGGCCTTCGTGTCCACAAACCCTCCCTCCTATCTGAAGCCTGTTCTTCTCATCGTGGCCCTGCTCCTTCTTCTGGGTGCCGGGCTCTATCTTGCCTCGAGCGAGCTCCCCACCTTCAAGCCTCTGGGTCCCTGACCCCTCGCTCCCGGAGCGGCCTCCCGTTTCGAGCGGCAGGCAGAGCAGATTCCCTCGATGTCGAACCGATGCACCGCCTCAGAGTACCCTTCCCGCCTTACCCTCTCGTCGATCACCGCCTCCAGAGGACAGAAATCGATGTGTCGGACCTCTCCGCAAACCCGGCAGACCAGGTGGTGGTGGTGGCCGGCCATCCCCACGATATAGCCATCCTCCCCCTCCTCCCGGTGCATCCGCTCGAGAACGCCGAGACGCAGGAACAGGTCGATGGTCCGGAACAGGGTCGCCCGGCCAAGATCAGGATGAGTTTCCTCCATGCGCCGCTGAAGATCCGCGACGGAAAAGATCCCGGAAAAATGGACAAGCTCCGCCACAATGGCGGAACGCTGTGGCGTCAGCCGAACACCATGGTGCTCGATGGCCCGACGCATCTCTTCAAGCGTATACACGGAGATCCTTTCGTGCCGATGTCCGGAAGATGAGAGGGATCAACGGTCGACCAAGAGAAACGAGAAGACCTTAAGGGGACTCTGGGGATCGAGGAGCTTTTGGATGAAGTCCCCGAGGAATGTGAACTCGTTGACAACCTTGGGAGTTCCGGGCGCGACCGTCAGAATGAGAAGAGGATCGGTGCAGCCGTTGACGTAATTTCCGATCCCTATGCCCTTTTGGCTGTCGACCGCCACGGGAGAGAGCGTTCGCAGGAAGCGGTCAAGGTCGGGGTGAAAGTAGAACCTCCGGTCGATCCTGTTGTTCCAGTCCGTTCCCTTGACCTCAACCGACTGAACATACCCGTTTTCCCGTCCAATGAAGCGGACGATCACGTTGCGGTATCGGGAAGGCAACTTCACGACGCGGTTATGTTCACAGTGGATTACATATGGGTGATCCGCATCGAGCCGGATTGTATAGGGAAGCTCGTAGGGAAGGGCCTTCCTGTTGTAGAAGGGATTGATGGCCCGCACGATGATCCCGTTGGAGCTGGCGTCGGGTGTCAGTCCAGCCGAATTAAGGGTCGGATGAGGGTGGTTGAATGTGCACCCTCCAAGAATTCCCATCAAAAGAATCGCTCCGAAAAGGAGCCCCATCGCCCCCGTCCGTCCGATCCGCTTCTCAAGTCCCATGACGTTCCTCCTCCTTATGTATCCTCGGTTCCTCAACTTGTCCCCATCTTTCGGACAGGAGTACGACCCTGGCATAGACGACGGGCACCAGGAAAAGCGTAAAGATCATCGACGACAGAAGCCCCCCGATCACGACGACCGCCATCGACTCTCGGATTCGGCCGCCGGCACCGAGACCCACGGCCATGGGGAGCATTCCGAAGACCATGGCAAGGGTCGTCATGGCAATGGGGCGAAGCCTGATCCTGGCCGAAAGTCTCGCCGCCTCCCGCGGGTCCTTTCCCAGCCGCCGCTGCCGGTTGGCGTGATCCACTAGAAGAATAGCATTCTTTGTCACCAATCCAAACAGAATGATGAGGCCGATAGCCCCCATCATATTGACCGAGATTCCGGAAATCCAGAGCCCCAGCACCGCCCCGATAACCCCGAAGGGAATCGAGACCATGATCACAAGCGGAAGGAGAAGGCTCCCGAAGAGGAGGGCAAGGATCAGGAAGACACCCGCCACGGAGACGAGGACCGCCGTCAGGATCTGTCCCTTTGCATCCCGGAGAACATCGGCATTGCCCACATATCGAAGGCGATAGGCCGGGGGGAGAGACTTCCGGGCCCACCGGTCGACCGAGTCCATCGTCGCTCCCAGGGAGAGCGGCGGAAGAATCTGGGCAGAGACGGTAAGGGAGGGACTCCGGTCATCGCGGTTTTCCCTCAGGCTCGCCGTCTCACGTCGAAGTGCTGCCACCGAAGAAAGAGGAACGGTCCGGCCGGGAGTGACGGGAAAGGGAAGCTGGCCCACCTTCCTCATGGAGAGAGCATCGGAGGGCGACAGGAGGACCCGGAGAGGTCGGAGCCCCGAGGCGGTCTCAACCATTCCGGCCGGGGCCCCCTCTGTCAAGGTCGAAAGCCAGGCAGCCAGACGTCCTGGCGTGAGAAAAAAGCGCGCCATGGCCTCCGGAGTCGGCTGCACGACAATCCGGGATCCTGCCCCCCCCGAGGAGGTCCGCACATCCCGCATCCCGGGAATGGCGGCGAGTGTTGCGACGAGATCCTCCCCCAGCCGATCGAGGACCTTTGAATCCGGACCGAGAAGAAAGCACTGAAAGGGCGGTGTCTCACCTGTCCCCCCCAAGGGGCCCGCCCGGCCGATGGAACCCGAGACCCCGGGGGTCGCCACAAGAATCTTCCGGGTCCGCTCCATCTCCCGGGTGTCCGAGACGGTGCGGCGGGAGAGGTCGACCAACGTGACATAGAGAAAGCCCTCCGACGGAGGCGTTCCCTCTCTTCCCCCGGCCCTGGCCAGGACAGAGCGCACCCCCGAAAGCCCCCGGACCTTCCCGGCAATCGCCTCAAGAATCCGGTCGGTTCTTTCGAGGCTGGGAGAGCCGGAGACCCGGAGGTGAACGAGGAAGCTTCCCCGGTCCTCCTCCGGAATCAGGTTCCAGGGAAGCCGCTTTGCCAGAAGAAGCGACCCGGAAAGCAGAAGCAGGGATCCCAGGATCAGGAGGAGGGGGCGGTCCATGGCAACCTCAAGCCCCCGTTCATAGAGGTCTCCCACCCGGCGTCCGAACCGGACGATCGCCGGAAAGGGGCGGGGATCGTCGGAGCCGCCCCGCCTCCGGGAGCGTCCGGCCAGGACCGGCGTGACTGTCAGAGAGATAAGGAGGGAGGCCAGAACGGCAATAGAGACGGTCCAGCCGAACTCCCGAAAAAACTCGCCCAGAACTCCGTGCATCATGGCCATGGGAGCAAAGACGGCCACGACGGAGAGCGTGGTGGCGACTACCGCCCGCACGATTTCTCCCACCCCGGAGCGGGCGGCATCGGAGAGCGTCTCCCCCATCGATCGGTGGCGGTTGATGCTCTCGAGAACAACGATCGCGTCGTCGATGAGAATGCCTACGACAAGAGAGAGCGCCAGCATCGTCAGGGTATTGAGGGTGAATCCGAAGAGGTGGACAAGGGGGAAAACGGCCAGGATGGAGGCGGGTATTGCCACAGCCGCCACGGCAGTCTCGCGGAGGTTGCCCAAAAAGACAAGGATCGAAAGAACCGCAAGGAGGCCTCCCAGGACAAGGGTCTCGAGGAGTTCGCGGTTGTTTTTTGCGATCTCGATGGAGCGGTCCATGCGAACGGCGGCCGGGATCCCCTTCAAGACCGGAAGGCCGGGAGCACCGGGGCGGGTCAGTGCCGCCAGACGAAGGCGAATCCGGGAGGAGAGGGCGACAAGATTGGCTCCCGAAGCCGCAAAGACGCGAAGCGCAATGGCCGGCTTCCCGTCGAAGCGAAAAAGGTCGGCCATTTGCCGGGGGCCGGTGGAGATGGTGGCGATCGATGAGAGGGGAACGCTGTGTCCCGACGGAAGGGGAACGGAGAGAGCGCCCAGATTGGGGCGGGCCAGAGGGATTCCCCGGACCTCAAGCGCCGTCGACTGTCTGTCGTCTGCGACCTGTCCTGCCGGATAGTCCCGACCCCGCTCCCGGAGCCACAGGGCAAGCTTCGGAATCGAGATCCCCTCCTTTTTCAGGGTCTCGGCGGTCAGGGTGAGGCGTACCTCTTCTTCAGGAGGCCACAGAGCCTCGATCTTCCCGACCCCGGAAAGCCTTTCGAGAGCCGGAACAAGGGTCGATGCGACATAGGCGGCCGACGGATCCCCGACCCGTTCGGGAAAAAGGATCCACAAAAGGGGCTGGCGCGTCGGGTTCTCCCGTTTGACCCAAACCGAGGAGACCGACTTCGGGAAGGAGGCCCGGAGATGTCTCACCACCCGTCCCACGCGGGCCCGGGTATCCGAGGAAAGCTCCGTATCCTTGAAGACCGCCGTCACGACCGCCCCCCCCGAGACAACGGTCGACTGGACATGCAGAATCCCCGGAAGGGCCGAGATCTCTGCCTCAAGCGGTACGACGATTCTTTTCGTGATGCCGTCGGGAGACTCGCCCGGATCGATGACCGTGACGCCCACGAGGGGAAAGCGCACCCGGGGAAAGAGGTCCACCCCCATCTGAAGGTAGGAGAACACACCGGCGACAATCGTCCCGAGGAGCAGGAGAAGGGTCAGGGACGGGTGGCCGAGAGCCAGATCGGTCAGGGAGAGAGTCTTCTTCTTTTCGGGCAAACCGCGTCCTCGATCGATCAGATGAAAGAAGGCCTGAGCGGAATAAGACGCCTTGTCCGCCGTCCATTTTTTGGGGATCAGGCTATTGAGCCTACCCGAAGAGCCCGGGGGATGACAAGTGGAGGGCTCCGGTCCTAGAATATTATTCTAAAGTCAAAGCGCCGCGGAACCTCGCAGGGTCAAAAAACGACCGGGGTGCCGACCGTATTCATCAAAATGGAGACCGCATGCAGGCCCTTTCCCTCCCTTCCGGAAGCTTCGTCCGGAGCCTTGCCCTGAGCCTTTTTGCCGCCGGATCCCTTTTCGCCCTCTCGGGGTGCGACTGGTTCCTCTCCTTTCCCAAGGAGGGAACCCGGGCCCCCATCAGCCACAATCCCGTCCTGGCCGTCGGGGAACGCTTCGGCGACATCTGCACGATGAATGTGCCCGACCATCTTCACCGCGAGAGCTTCTCCCATGCCATCTACCACCACCGGCCCATCCTTGTCTTCTTCGGGGCCCCGATCCACTGTACCCCCTGCGTCCACGAGGATCGGGTCGTCCAGGGGCTCCAGGGAACCTATAACCGGGATATGGCCTTCATCCACATAGACGACTACGAAGACTCCGAGCAAAAGACGGTCCGGGAATGGCGGGTCCACGGAGAGCCCTGGGTCGCGGTGATCGACGGGGAGGGCGTTATCCGCCACGTGATTCCGGGGGACGCCAACTACTATTCTCTCAACAGGATGGTCAAGGAAATCCTTCACCAATAAATGCTGGCAGGGGAGATACTGCGGGAGAAAGAGGCCCGGTCCCTTACCCCGAAAACCTCTGATCAAGCCAGATCACCGCATCGGAGAAGCTGGCGAGCGCTCCTGTCCGCTGTTCCCACCGGATCTCTTCGAGGACACCCTTTCTCTCCTTTGGAGAAATACCGGGATACCGGAGAAGGACCTCTCCTCCCACGAGCGGAGGGGCAAAGCGCCCGCGAACAAGATAGTCCTCCCAGAGAGCCCTCTCCTCCCCCCGGCACCGGAGCAGCGAAAGAAGAACCTTTCCGGTCTCCATCCGGTCGGCCAATGCCAGCATCCTCCCCGGATCCCCTCCCGAGCGGCGCCTGAGTCCCGGATAGCCCCCTCCCCCCGGCCAGGAGGCGGGTGAGAAAAGCGTCTCCGAAAGTCTGTCGACAAGTCGGGATCCGACCCCGAGAGCCTGGACCGACCGCTCGAATCTCTCTTTTTGAAGGCCAAAGAAGAGCCCAAGATAGAACATCTCCCGATCGGCGTCGGCCAGCGAGGACTCTTTTCTGGCCGCCTCCCGGAGCGATCGCCGCACCGCCCTCCAGCGCTCGAGCCTCATTTTCCGGCCCGGAGTGAGGGTCACAAGCCCTCTCTCCGTAAGACTCGACACCGCCCCCGAAGAAAAAAGGGACTCAAGGGCGGCAAGGGGATCGGGTTCGGAAAGAAGTCGCGAAAACTCCGCCCCGACCCTGGCCGGACCAACCTCCCGCCAAAGATCCGGGAGAGAAAGATCCTCCTTGAGCGCCTTGAGAAGGGGAGCACGAGAGGAAAGTCCCAATCGGGTGGAGAGCCGGGCCCAGCGAAAGATCCGGGTGGGATCCTCCCTGAAAGCATTCGGACGGAGGAGGGAGATCGTGCGCTGCTTGAGGTCTGAGGCGCCCCCGAACGGGTCGAGAAGCCGGTCGAAGGACCTCCGGGCGGGGTTCCACCTGAGGTAGAGGGCATTCATGGGGAAGTCGCGCCGCGCGGCATCCTCATCAAAGCTTCCCGGAAAGACCCGCGGCAACCTCCCGTCCTTTTCGTAGATCTCCCGGCGAAATCCGGCCAGATCCACACGGAGGCTCTCCGCCCCATCAAAACACTCGATCCGGGCAGTGAGGAAGTCCCGTTCGACGCGAAGCGTCCCCGGAAGAGCCCGGGCCACCGCCTCCACCCACGGGAAGAATCCCCGGTCGCAGACAAGATCGATCTCCCGCTCAAGGTTTCCCCCCTGAGCGACGCCCTCATCTCCCGCAGACCCGGCGAGGATCCGGTCGCGGACCCATCCCCCCACGACATAGACATGTCCTCCCTCCGGGGGAGGGATTCGCTCGAGAATCTTCCTCCATCTCTCCCCCGGCTCGATGCCCTCCGGCTCTTCCCCCCGCATTCGACCTCCTCCGCACCGTCCGGGGCGCGGTTGTGATACCATGGTCAAAAAATCCTCCCTCGCCCCGGCTCCCCCGGGCAGGGATCTGCCGCACACGAGCATAGCCTCACGAGCATGGAAGGATGCCGCATGACCCCACCCGCCTCCGTCGGACCCGCAGGAGAGCTGATCCGGAAAGGACGCTTTCCGGAGGCCCTTGAGCTCCTCGACCGGGAGGAGCCCGAGCGGGGCCGGGATTCGGGGGTCGAAACCCTTCGGGGGATGGCCCAGGAGGGACTTGGCCTTCTCGGGCCCGCAGAAGAGTCGTACTGGAAGGCGGTCGCCTCCGAAAGCAACCGGAGCCCCCTCCCCTTTCTCCTTCTGGGACTTCTCAAGGACCGGACCGATGATCGAAAAAAGGCGCTCTGGGTCCTCGATGAAGGACTCCGCCTCTTTCCCGGGGACCCCGACCTTTTAAGGGAGGCCGGAATCCTCCACGGACTGGAGGGGCGCTGGCCCCGGGCCCTTCCGTTGATCCTCGAGGCTCACCGGCGGTCTCCCTCCTCCCCCGAAAACATCCTGGCACTGGCCTCGGCCGTCGACACCCTCGAGATCATTGACCTCTACGCCACGATGAACAGAAACCTCGAGCTCCTGCTTTCAGCAAATCCCGACAATCCAGACATCCAGGACTGGTACGGGCGAAGCCTCGAGAGGATCGAAAAATCCTCCCAGGCTCTCAAGTTCTTCAGAAAACTCCTGAGAAAAACTCCCCGGAGCCGCCGGCTCATGCGCCATGTGGCACGGCTTGCCGCCAACGTCAACGAGTTTGGACGCTCGCTCGATACCTTCCGGCTCCTGATGGAGGAGGAAGGGGAGACCTGCGAGCTTTGCCTTCTCATGGCCGAGACCCACAAAATGGCAGGTAAGCCCCTGGCGGCACTTCCCTTTGCGCGGCGGGCCCTGGCCATCGCCCCGGAAAGGGGCGAAGCCCGCCTTCTCCTGGGGCAGATCCTGATCGACACCGGAGATGCTGAAAAGGCCGGAGACGCCCTCTCCGGCATCGACTCTTCCGCCGCCCACTACCAGCTCGGGGAGCTCTGGCTTCGGAAGAAACGGCCGGAAATGGCCGCAGCGGCCCTTCACCGGGGATTTCTCATCCGGCCTGATCCCTACTACATCCCGGAGCTTCTGAAACTTCTGGCAGAATTCGAGGAGACGTTCACCTTTCTCGAAACCCTCGCCTTTGTCCGGATCCTCTTCCCGGAGACCCCGGTCTCGGGACGACTTCTGGGGAGGGTAGCAGACCGCCTCCAGCAAGGAGAACAAAGGGAGTCGGACGACGCCCATCGGCTTGCCACAGAGGGCCTCGCGCGAGCCTTTCTCCCCAGGGAGGATCGACTGGCCGCCTATCGATCACTCGAACAGGCGGTCACGGTAGACCCGCTGAGCGAAGTCCCCTACTGGGTCCTGGCGATGATCGACGAAGACCGGAAGGACTGGAAGGCGGCTCTCGGCTGGTACGAACGGATCCTCTCCTCCACCCGGGAGCCCGTCACCCTCCTTCACCGGATCGCGGAAAACCGCCACAACCTCGACCCGACCACCGACCTTCTCCCCCTGGCGGAGACCTTTTCCGGGATCTACGGACCGCGTCCGGGATTCACCCGCGTCCTCTTCGAGGTCGCCTCCCGAAGCCCCGAGAAGACGAAGGCTCTCAGGATCCTTGAGGCCGGCATGGAAGCCTTCCCGCAGGATCCCTCCCTCTTTGCCCTTTACCGAAGCCTCGAGCCCGAGCGCTGGAGACGGCTCTTCGCGTAGCTCTTTGGGTCCCTTCAGGAAAGACCCGCCTCATCGCCCGCCAGGTCCATGACGACCCCTTCCCGGAGCCCGTAGGCCGAGACCAGAAGCTCCGACTGCCGGAGAAAGTCTAAAAGTGAGAGAAGAATCACCGTCCCCGACAGGATGATGTCCTCCCGCCCCCGCTCAAGGCCGGGAAGGGAGAGACGCTCCCGCGCGGGGATCTCCCTGAGCCGGGAAAAGAGCGCATCGATCTCGGCCCGGGAAAGTTTCTGGCCGTGCACTCCCGCCGGATCGTAGCGGGCCATTCCCCGGACTAAGGCCAGGATTGTCGTCACCGAACCGGCCGTTCCGACGAGCCTGGCCCCCGAGGCCAGATAGGGGGAGAGGATCCCCACCGGCTCCCTGAACCGCTCCGAGAGGTAGCGCCGAACTGCAGAGAACTCCGCCTCCGTGGGAGGATCGGTCCGGAGCCATCCCTCGGTGAGCGTCACCACCCCCACCTCCACGGAAAAGGCCTTCCAGAAATCCCGCGGACTCTCCCCGACGATCAGCTCGCTCGAACCGCCTCCGATGTCGACGACCAGAAAGGGCCCCCGGACCCCCTCGAGCCCCTGGAGCGCTCCCCGATAGGTAAGGGCGGCCTCCTCCTCTCCGGGGATCACCCGAACGCTCACCCCTGCCTCCCGCAGGAACCGGTCGAGGACCTCAGAGCGATTGGCGGCCTGACGGAGCGCCGAGGTGCCGATATAGCTGATGCGGTCGGGGGCGTAGGACCGGATACGCTCCCCGAACTCGGCGAGGACGGTCACCGTCCGGTCCACCGCCGCCCGGGCGATCGATCGGGTGGCGGCAAGCCCCTCCCCCAGACGGGTAATCCGGCCGTCCTGATAAAGGACATTCTCGATCCGCCGGCCCGTCGCCTCTGCCACCATGAGCCGGACAGAGTTCGTTCCGATATCGACGACCGCGACCTTGCGCGTTCCCTTCATTCGCCTTCCTTCCTGTTTTTCTGGCCCCGCACCTCGCCCTGGGCCACCGCTTCGGCAAGCTTCCGCTCCTCCTCAAGGCGAAGGATGTCTGTCCGGAGAAGGTCCAGCAGGACCAGGTCTCCCTCATCGAGAGGCTCCGGCTGGAGCCTCGCATAGAGAAACTCCCCCAGATCGCGCGTGGTCTTCTCGATTTCAAGATCGAGAAGGCGCCTTCGGATCCCCCCCCGAAACCGGTGGTCGAGGCGAAGAAGGGCCGTGCCGCGCCGCATCAGGGAGACGCCAAACCGCCTCATCCCCCGGGAGAGCCCCCGGGAATACCGACTCTTCACACTCCCTCCTATCGGATTGACAGCCACACGTCCACCTCCCGGTATCGGACCCGGAGAAACTCCTCGAGCCCGGTCTGCTCCCAGGCCGCCGCCATTCTCCCCCCGGAGGACTCCACATAGTTCCCTGCCAGGGTCCGGGCCAGGATCAGCGCCTCGCGGTCCCGGACAAGATCGGCCACAACGAACATCGGAAGCCCCGACTGGCGAACCCCCATGAACTCCCCCGGACCCCGCATCCGGAGATCCTCCTCCGCCACATGGAAGCCGTCGGAATACTCAACTAGGACCTCGAGCCTCTTTCGCCCCTCCTCGCCGATCGCCCCCCCCGGCACGAGGTAGAAGGTCCCGGGAAGCCCCCCGCGCCCGATCCGCCCCCGGAGCTGATGGAGCTGGGCTAAGCCGAAGCGCTCGGCATTCTCGACCACCATGACCGAGGCCCGGGGAATGTCGACCCCCACCTCGATCACCGTCGTCGCGACGAGAATGGCGATCTCGCCCCCCCGGAACGCCTCCATGACCTGCTCCTTCTCGGCCCCCTCCATCCGTCCGGTCAGGAGACCCACCCGAACCTCCGGGAAGAGCGCCGAGAGGGCGGCGTGCGACTCGAGGGCATTTTTGGCGTCGACCTTCTCCGACTCCTCGATCAACGGCAGGACGACGAAGACCTGTTCCGATCGGGCCAGGACCGGCCCCAGCGTCTTCCGCCAAAACCCCTCGTCGGCCTTTTTGACGATGCGCGTCACGACGGGCTTGCGCCCCGGCGGAAGCTCGTCAAGAAGGGAGATCTCGAGATCGCCGTAATAGGAGAGGGCCAGAGAGCGGGGAATGGGGGTCGCCGTCATCACGAGAATATCGGGATTTTGCGCCTTCGACCAGAGGGCTCGCCGCTGGGCGACGCCGAACTTGTGCTGCTCGTCGATAACAACCAGCCCCAGCCGCGAAAAGATCACCCCCTCCTCGAGAATGGCATGGGTCCCCACCACCACCCGGTGGGTGCCATCGGCGATCCCCGCAAGAAAGCGCCGCCGGTCCACCCCCCGGACCGAGTGCGACAGAAGAACCGGGGCACACCCCACCGCAGGAAAGGCCTCAAAAAGGCTCGAAAGCGTCCGGGCATGCTGCTGGGCCAGGATCTCCGTCGGCGCCAGAAAGGCCGTCTGACAACCCTCCCGGAGCGCCTGAAGCATCGCATAGGCGGCGACGAGCGTCTTCCCCGACCCCACGTCTCCCAGAAGAAAACGGTTCATCGGATGGCCCTTCGAGAAGTCCTCCGAGATCTCCCGGCAAGCCCGGCGTTGCGCCCCGGTCAGAACGAAGGGAGCCCCCCGCTCGAATGGCTCGAGCGGATCCTCCGCCTGGGGGGAGGGATCCCACGAACGGCCGGAACGATGGACGCTTTGCCTCCGGAGCATCATGAGATACTCGAGAAGGAAAAACTCTTCGAAGACAATCCGGCCGCGGGGAGGATAGTCCGGCAAAAGAAGCTCCTCCATGGGACGGTCCCCGTCCCGGGGGAAGTGCATCTCCACGATCGCCGGAAACCACTCCATGAGGCCGGCCTCTCGCCGGACCGACTCGGGAAGGGGGTCAAAGCTCTCCCCCCAGAGGGAGCGCAGGACATCGCCCACAACCCGCCGAAAGACCCCCGTCGACAGCCCCTCCTCCTCCCGGTAGACCGGAACGATCCGTCCGATATGGTAGGATTTTTTAAGCCCCTGGTCGGGATCGATGAGCTCCACCACGGGCGAGCGCAGGACCAGGCTCCGGGAGTAGGAGGAGTACTCCACCTTGCCGAAAAAGAAGGCC
Source organism: Nitrospirota bacterium (assembly GCA_027366615.1). Lineage (GTDB taxonomy): Bacteria > Nitrospirota > Leptospirillia > Leptospirillales > Leptospirillaceae > UBA4572. The sequence goes on from DAHXNG010000077.1 coordinate 36,916, forward strand.
TGGGAGCCTTCCGGAAGATGCTTGAGAAGGTATTCCTGGCCAAACCAGACGACGGGAATCTCCCCCGTGGAGTCGAAGACGGTCGCCTCCACAAGGGGGGCCTTGAGCTTGGGAACCACCTTCTTCCGGATCGTCCGGACGGTGGCGACAAAGCCCTGCTCCTTTCCTTCGCACAGATCCCCAATCGAGAGGCGGACGCGCCGGTCCTCGTACCGGAAAGGAAAGGTGTAGAGAAGGTCCAGGACGGTCGAGATGCCCCGCCGGGCAAGTCGGGCCTGTCGTCTCGGCCCGATCGAGGGGAAGCTCGAAAGGCCGGCAGTCAGCTTGAGGCGGGGAAAGGGAGTCGCAGTCAAGACCTTCTCTCTATCTGTGGACACATGTCGAGCCGGAGGCCGGCGGATTTTTTTCGGGGGGCCAGGATTGAAGGGCCAGACCCCCTCCCGAGCTCTCCATCATACGTCAGACCATGGAAAAATGGCACCCCCGAAAATCCCTCTCCCGCCCTCGGGGGCAAAACGAGGATTGCATTCGACATCAAAAATGGAGTAGAATTCAAAGAATTTTTCGATTGAACGACTTACACGGGAGCTTATCATGGCAGCAAACTGTTTTGTGTGCGGGAAGACAAAGGCTGTCGGAAACCAGATCAGCCATTCTCACCGCGTCTCCAAGCGGGTCTTCAAGCCCAATCTTCAGACGGTCCGTGCCCTTGTCGAGGGCCAGCCCCGCCGTATCCGCGTTTGCACCCGGTGCATCCGGAGCGGGAAGGTCCAGAAAGCCATCTGATCCCCCACGGGAGATCCGGACGCGGATAAACGCCTCCGGGATCTCCCGTTTCTATTCTTTCCCCATTCCTCCCGCAACAACATCCTATGTTTCTGTAGGCTCTGATAAACTCCACAGAGACTGCCCCTTTACCGCCTTCTCTCTCCGACTCTGTGAAGACTCCTCTCCCTAAAGATGCTCCCCGGAGCCCAGATAGGCCACGACATCGACCTCGAGGTTCGCTCCCCGGGGCAGCTCCCGGACGCCGACCGTCACCCGGGCGGGGTAGGGTTCGGAAAAAAAAGAAGCGCACGCCGCGTTGACAGTCTGGAAGGCGGCCATATCGGTCAGGTAGAGCGTCACCTTGACCACGTGGGCGGGCGTGGCCCCGGCCATGGAGAGCATCCGTCCCAGCCGCTCGAAGACGAGCCGGGCCTCTGCATCGACACCCCCCGGGACAAGCGTTCCGTCCTCCAT
>DAHXNG010000078.1 GCA_027366615.1 Nitrospirota bacterium
CGTGGTCCTCCCCTCCCCTTCGCTCCGGGGCATAGGAGATCATGACCGGGACAAAGGTCAGGGCGACCGTCAGGGACAAAAGAAGGGCGACGATGATCGAGATCCCCATGGGCGCGAACATCTTGCCCGGCATCCCCGGCAGGAAAAGGATCGGAAGAAAAACCACCACGATGATCAGGATCGAAAAAAAGACGGGTCGGACGATCTCGGAGGCCGCCCGCGCCAGCCGCTCGGAGGAAGCAAGCGAGGGCCAGAGCGTCTCGCTTCGCTCGACATTCTCCGCCATGACGATGGAGGCGTCCACCATCATCCCGATCCCGATGACGATCCCCCCCAGACTCATCAGGTCGGCGGTCAGATGGATGCCGCGCATGGCGAGGAAGGTCAGGAGAATCGACAGGGGAAGCCCCAGCGCCACCGAGAGCGAGGCCCAGAGACGGCCAAGAAAGACGACAAGGACGACCACCACCAGCACCCCCCCCTCGAGAAGGGAGCGGACCACCGTATGGAAGGCCTGGCGGATCAGGGGCGCCTCGCTGTAGAACGACACGATCCGGATCCCCGGGGGAAGAAGGCTCCGGTTGACCATTGCCACCGTCTTCTCCAGGGCTCCGATCGTCTTGAGGGCGTTCTCCCCCCGGAGCATCACCACCGTCCCCTTCACGACCTCCCGGTCATCGAGAAGGGCATTCCCCCGGCGGACCTCCGGACGGACGACCACCTGGGCCACATCGCGGACGAGCACCGGAACTCCGTTTCTCTCCGCGATCACCACCGAAAGGATGTCCCTCCGGCTGTCGATACGCCCCAGCCCCCGGACAAGATAGTACTCCCCGGAGCGGTCGAGGGTTCCCCCACCCACGTTACTGTTGTTGAGGGAGAGCGCGCGAACCACATCCCGAAGGGAGAGATGGAAGCCGTCCAGCCGGTAGGGGTCCACCACCACGGAGTAAGACTTTACATAGCCCCCGTAGGAGAGCACCGCCGCCACCCCGGGGGTCGTCAGGAGGGCGCGCTTTACGACCCAGTCCTGGATTGTGCGGAGCTGCATGAGGTCTGTGGAGCCTTCGAGGGTGTAGCGGAAGATGTTGCCGGTGGGGGTCGAGACCGCCCCGAGAACAGGAGAGGCCCCCGCAGGAAGGAGGCTTGAGACCGTCCCGAGACGCTCCGTAACCATCGTCCGGGCCCGGTAGATTTCCGAATGCGAATCGAAGACTACCGTCACGGCGGAGAGACCGAAGAGCGTCTTCGAGCGGACCGCCTTGACCCCCGGAAGCCCGTTCATGACCGGTTCGATGGTATTGGTGATCTGCTGCTCGACTTCGAGGGGCGACATGCCCGGCGCTTCGGTCAGGATCGTGACAGAGACCGGGGAGACGTCGGGGAAGGCATCCACCGCAACCCGAAAGACGGAGAGAACGCCGGCCGAAGCCAGAAGGGCGATCCCCATAAGGACGATCGCCCGGCGCTCCTGAAGCCACAGAAAGAACCGGAGTCCCATCCTAGGAGCGGGTCTTCCGCTCGAACTGCGCCTTCACCCAGAACCCGTTGTGCACGACAACCCGCTCGCCCGGACGGAGCCCGGACCGAACCGGAACAAGCCCCTCCTCCGAAGGACCCACCACCACGGGCCGCATCACAAAGCGATCCTCCCCCTCCCGCACGAAGACCACCTTTTTTCCTCCCGAAAGAAAGACCGCCCCCTTCGGAAGCCACAGGGTCGTTCCCAACGCCGGCACGACGATCCGGACCGGAAGGTACATGCCAGGACGAAGGGTGAGCGGGATGTTCCGGAAGATTCCCCGGACGATAACCGTCCGGGTGCGGGGATCGGTAAGAGGGCTGATATAGACGATGCGCCCCACAAGAGATGTCGGGCTCTTGGGAGGGCGGATCCGGATCTCCTGCCCCAGAGCGAGGAAGGGAAGATCCTGCTCGTAGACCCGGGCATTCACCCGGACCCAGTCGAGGTTGCCGATGACGAACAGCTGGTCCCCCGAGTTGACCGCCTGCCCGTCGATCACATTCTTCTTCAGCACATATCCCGCAAGCGGCGAGCGGATCTTGAGATTTCTCCGGACTGTTCCCGTTTGCTCGAGGCGCCGGATCTCCCGGTCGACGACGCCGAGATTGCGAAGGCGCGCCAAGGCGGCATCCCGGATCTTCGGAGACAGGGAATGGGGCCCCCCTCCTCCGGAGATCCTCTCGAGCCGGATCGCCTGGAGGTATTCCTGCTGGGCCTCGATATAGTCCGGAGAAAAGGCCGTCATCAGGACCTGGCCGCGGCCGACCTCATCTCCCGTATCGACATAGATATTGTGGACATAGCCGAAGATCGTGAGGCGGTGGATCGAGCGGGCCGTCACATAGCGCACCCGGTCGTCGATCAGGGCGACCACCCCGTTCGACCGGATAATCCGGTGGCCCCGCCCCGGAGCCATGGCCTCATCGACAATCCCCAGAGTCCTGACAACATCGGGGGCCATCCGGATCGACTCCTCGGCCCTGAGGGGCCCCGGAAGGAAAAAAATCCCGATCAGGGCCAGGGTGGCTCCCAAAAGGACGCCCCTTCTTCCTCCGGGCAGAAAGAGCCCTTTCCCGATCATGCCACACCTCCGAAAGAGCTCTCGCGGCGACACCGAAAGACGTTCCAGATCGAATAGAGCAAGACGGGAAGAGCGACACCCAGCATGATGATGCCGATCATCCAGTTTTCAAGGTCCACATCGTGGCCGGCAAGATGCAAAAGCTCCTGGGCAAGCCCTCCCACCACGAAAACCACACCGCCGCCCTGCAAAGTGAGACTTCCTGTCCTGAGGCCGATGGTGGCGATCTCCTTGTCGTCGAACTTCCGGGAGCTCTTGAGAGTGGCGCCGAAGATCCCCCCCAGGACAACCAGCATCGCCGTCGTTCCAAGTCCGAAGAGGAGGCCCGGAAGGAATCCGATCCAGGGAGAAGGCATCCGGGGCGCCGCAACGGTATAGATGAACATGGCGAACGGCCCCACCCCGAACCCCGCAATAAATCCGTGGATCATCGCCCACCGTATCGGAAAGATCTCCGCCTTCCCCGGAGTCGCCACCTTGTGGTCGTCGGCATGATGGTGGCCGAGGATCGCGGCCGACCGCTCGGCCTCCTGCGCCGGGTCGTGATGGTGCCCCAGAAGATGGAGATGGAGATACTGGCCCCGCTTGTGGATCTGCCACCCCGCCCAGGCCATGACCGCACCAACAATCATGTTGACCCAGGAGTTGATCGCTTCCTTTGTGAACCAGGAAAAGAGAAGGAGGTAGGAGATCTCCGAGCCGATCGCCCGCTGGAGGGTAAAGGCCAGGGAGAAGTAAAAACCGGAGCGCCGCCCCTTCTTTCCGGAGGCATTGCCGATGGCGTAGCTGAAGGTGATGGGCCAGGTGTGCTCGTCGGGGAGAATACCGTGTAGAAGGCCGTAGCCAAAGGACTGGAGAAGAAGGGAGAGCATTCGTGCCCCGCTCGAAGGATGAAGCGCATATTCCACAAATCGTTTTCCCACTTTTTTAATTTTTTTATCGTTCACTCATGAACACTTAAAATTAATGATAGCACAATATCATTATTTTACTACAATTTAGCACCTATGTTTAAAATATTTCCATATTTCACAGCCTCTTGAGAGGGGCTGGACATCGTCTGTTTCTTTCGCTATACTCCGGGGTACGACCCTTCTCGCAAGGAGGGGGGGATCCCTGACATCCGGAGAGTATGCGATGACGATCATTCGGCCCAGCAAGATTCGTAGGACATCATCCCCGCCAGAGGCCTCGACCCCGCCCTATCTGGAGACTGTCTTTGCCCTTCCGGTTGGAGCCGCTCCTCTCATCGCCGCTCTCTGTCGGGACATCGGTCTCCCCCAGATCATCGACGCCGAGGCCACCTGGGACAAAAAGCGCTGCATCCTCTCTCCCGGAGACCGCATCACCGCCCTCGTGGTAAACCTCCTCTGCGAGGAGCGCCGCCCTCTCTACAAGGTTGCCGACAGTTTCGAGAAGCGGGACACCGAGCTTCTCTTCGGGAAGGGCATCACTCCGGAGCATCTCAATGACGACTGCCTCGGCCGGGGGCTCGATACGCTCTGGGACATCGGCCCTTCCCGTATCTTTCGTCTCGTCTCCGCGGCCGTCCGCGTCAAGGAGTGTCTTGAGACCTCCTTCGTCCACTTCGACACCACCACTCGGATCCTCTATGGTCAGTACGGCTACGAAAAGCCCCTGACGGCGAACGATCTTGTGGCCCAGATCGCCGACACGAAGAAGACGGAGAGTCCAGGGGAAACAGAGAACGCACTGTCCCCGGTCGATTCAAAACAAGTCCCTCCCGCCGCCTCTTCGGAGCGGCGCCCTGCCAACCCCGCCTACGGCCACTCCAAGGACCACCGCAACGACCTCAAGCAACTGATTCTCGCGATCGCCATCGACCAGAACGGTCTTCCCCTTGCCGGAGGGCTCAAGGACGGCAACGCCTCCGACAAGGTCTCGAACCTTGAGGCGATCGAGGAGATCCTGGCCATTTTCCCCGAAGAGCTCCGGCAATCCATGGCCTACATTGCCGACTCTGCCCTGGTGACGGAGAAGAACCTTACACGCCTCTCCCAGGAGAAGATGCGCTTCGTCTCCCTCCTCCCCGGCACCTTCGGCTGCGGGGAGACGGTCCGGAAGAAGGCCTGGGAGGAAGCCTCCTGGATCGAGCTGGGGGCTCTCCGCCCCCAGAAGGATGCCGCCTCCTATCGCGCCTCAGAGCAGTCCGGCACCATCGGTGAGATCCCCTACCGGCTTGTCGTCTACCACTCCTCCGCCCTCGACCGGCGAAAGGCCAAGGGGATCGTCAAGGCCGCGGAGTCCGAGAAGGCCTCTCTTGAGAAAGCCGCCAGGGAGCTCGCGAAGAAGATCTTCTTCTGCGAAGACGATGCAAGAAGGGCCGGAGAGGAGTTCCTCTCCTCCCACAAGAGCTCCTGGCATCCCCTCTCGTTCACCGTCGAGACGCGGGTCGTCAAAGAGAAGCGGACCGGCCGGGGACGTCCCAAGAAGGACGAGACGACTCCCGAGACGGTCGTCTACGGCGTGAACGTGACTGTCGGCGGGGCCGACTCTCCCGTCCTGGCCGCCGAGATCGAACGGAGGTCCTGCTTTGTCCTCGTCACCAACCTGCCCAAGGAAGAGTGTTCGGCCCGTCAGCTTCTCTCCGAGTACAAGGGCCAAGCGTCTGTCGAGAAGGTCTTCAGTGCCGTCGTCAAGGAGCCGGTGGTGCTCGACGCCTTCTTCCTCAAGAACAAGACGCGCCTCGATGCCTTGGGGCATGTGCTGCTCTTGGCCACTCTCGTCTACATGCTGCTGCAGTATCGTCTGAGACGTTCCGGCATCCGTCTCGACCGGCCTCCCCGCGGCCTTCTGGCCAATCCCACGAGCCGGGAGATCCTCCAGCATCTCGACATGGCCTCGGTTGTGATCTTCGAGTCCGGAGTGCGCAAGATTCAGATCCCGCCCAGCCACCTCAACGGGTTCAAGCAGATCCTCTACAACACGGGCTTCGACGAGAAGATCTATATCGAGCCCCATCAACGCTCCCATGGTCGGGAGCTCACCTCCTGCGAAGGGAGCCTATGACCCCAGGACCGGCCCGGAAAGACTCCCGGGTGGCCTGCACTCCTCTCAACTCCGGAGGAGAGCCATGCAGGCCAAGGACGCGCATTTCAGGAATCCTCCGAAAGCCTCCCTCCTTCGAAAGAAGGAGGGGGGCACGAAGAAGAAAGGTGCGTCTTCAGGTCAAATTCAAACGCTCACCCCTAAAAATAATTCCCGGAAGAGCACAAGCACGTGCGGAATGTGCGATGAAGTGCCGCTGTCTCTGAATTCGCCGATTAATGATACCTGACATCAACAATCGGGATCAAGGGGCGGAACACATTCCCGGAGGGGGACCGGGGACGGGCGAAACTTCGCCCCTATCCGAGAGTGCGGAAGCGGACCATCCCGGCAAACTTCTCGTAGCGGGCAGAGGAGCGCTTTTCGGGGGCGAGGAGTTCGAGCTCCGAGAGATGTTTCAAGAGAGCGGCCTTCAGGGTCTGGCTGGCTCGGGCCACATCCTTCTGGGCCCCCCCCGGGGGCTCGGCGACAATTTCGTCGATGATTCCCATCTCGAGGAGATGGGGAGCCGTCATCCGAAGAGAGGAGGCTGCATCGGAGGAGCGGGCAGGGTCGTTCCAGAGAATGGCCGCGCAGGCCTCAGGCGAGATCACGGAGTAGATGGAGTTCTCCATCATGAGAACCCGGTCCCCGACCCCCAGGGCCAAGGCGCCTCCGCTGCCCCCCTCCCCGATCACCACGGCCACGATCGGAACCGCAATCTCGAACATCTCCTGGATGTTGCGGGCGATCGCCTCGACCTGTCCCCGCTCCTCTGCCTCAATGCCCGGATAGGCGCCGGGGGTGTCGATGAGGGAGACCACCGGAAGGCCGAATCGTTCGGCGAGCCGCATGATGCGAAGGGCCTTGCGATACCCTTCCGGATGGGCCATTCCGAAGTTTCTCGTCACCCGGTCCTTGAAGGACTTTCCCTTGTAGTGGGCCACAATGGCGACACTTCGCCCCTCGAGGGAGGCGAGCCCCGAAAGGATGGAGGGATCGTCGCGGAAGCTCCTGTCGCCGTGAAGCTCCATGAAGTTGGTGAAGATCCGCTGAATATAGTCCCACGCCGTCGGCCGGTCGTTGGCCCGGGCCAGGAGAACCCGATTCCAGTTTTCCAAAGCCGTTTCCGTGGGGCGAACACTCTCTGCCAGAACTTCCTTGCGCGCCATGCGATCTCCCGCTCATTCGGATCCCGGCTCAAGAATCCGGGAATCTCCGCTCCGTCCACCTTCCCGACCCTTCATTCAGAAAGGCCTCATTTCTCAGGACAGAATAGCGCTCCCGAAAAAGATTGTCAAAGAAATTCGCGGCTACTTAAATCATGTCCCTGTGAAAAAATGATTTTTCGATACCTGACAAAAAGAGCGATCAAAGGGAGAGGGCCCAGAGCCACAGGATCTCCCCCGACTCTACAAGGAACCCCGCCATGTCCCCCGAGAACCCGTCGACCTTTCCAAGATGAACCCGACCCAGAACAGCCATCCCGATAACGACGGCCCCCGCCCCGGCAAGACCCCGGCCACCGGCAAAAAGTCCGGAGAGAAGGAGGCCCGCCAAAAGAACGAGCGCCGGTCGCACCCTTCCCCCCTCAAGGAGGATTCGTCCCAAAGCTCCCGGTTCGGGCAAACTCCGCCCGACAAGGAGGTGTGCCACCGCAGGAAGAGCGCTCCGGGCAAGAACCGGGGCAAGAAACAGCGCCGGCCCCAGAGGGTGGGCAAGAAAAAGGCCTGCTCCTTTCGAGAGGACGAAGAGAATCAGGGCCAGAACCCCGAAGACCCCCTTCCGGGGATCCTTCCGGATGCGGCGCTTTTCTTCGGGAGGGACACAGGCGTAGGCGCACTCGACAATATCGGCCACTCCGTCGAGATGGAGGGCCCCGGTCAGGGAAATCCAGGCAAAAAGGAGGAGAAGTGCCAGAAGAAGAGGAGGAAAGGCGGGGAGGAACCGGAGGACCCCCTCCGCCAGAAGTGCCAGAATAGAGCCCAGAAGAAGCCCGGCCAGAAGAAGGGCCTCCGGCCCGATACGAAGGGGAGCGGAGCCGGCGTGGACCCACCGGGGGACCGGAAGTCGCGTCAAAAAGGAGAGTGCCAGAAGAAGCCCGGCAATCCGTCCCCGAAGCCCTTTGCCCTCTTCCGGCTGGGGCGGGGGAGGGGAGTTTTCGGAGTCGGTCACCCCGGACCGGCCTCCGAGACGGAGGCCTCGGCAAAGGTCGCCATGCGGTTGTAGAGCTCCACTGCCGAAACGACGACCGGATAGGCAATCGCCGCCCCCGACCCTTCGCCCAGGCGAAGATCGAGCGAGAGCAGCGGGGTGAGCCCAAGATGCTCGAGGATATGGCGATGGCCCGGCTCAAGGCTCACGTGGCTTGCCAAAAGCCAGGGCTTGACCTCCGGCACAAGCTCGACAGCAAGAAGCGCCGCCGCCCCCGTGATGAACCCGTCGAGGATCACGGGGACTCTCCGAAGGGCCCCCCCGATGATAAATCCTGTGAGAGCCGCAATCTCGAGCCCCCCCACGGCAAAGAGCCAGTCGAGGGGAGAGGCGAGAAGGGGGCGGTAGATCGCCAGGGACTCCTCGACGACGCGGATCTTCTTCCGGCGCCCCTCCGGCGTGAGGCCGGTCCCGACCCCGGAGAGCTCCTCGGGAGGGCGGCGAAGGAGGGCGGCCGCCAGCGCTGTCGAGGCGGTCGTGTTGCCGATCCCCATCTCGCCGGTCAAAAGAAGGGTCGCCCCGGCCTCGGAGGCACCGACCGCCATCTCCATTCCGACCTCGAGCGCCCGAACTCCTTCGGCCGGAGCCATGGCCGGCTCCCGGCGAAAGTTCTTCGTCCCCCGGGCGACCTTCCGGTGGATCAGCCCCTCAAGCCCGTCAAGCTCCCCGTCCACCCCCACATCGACGATGGAGAGGGAGAAGCCGTGAGTCCGGGAGAGAACGCTGATGGCCGCCCCCCCCCGCAGGTAGTTTTTGACCATCTCGCCCGTGACGGCAGAGGGGTAGGCGGAGACCCCTTCCGCCGT
>DAHXNG010000081.1 GCA_027366615.1 Nitrospirota bacterium
ACGCCCTACCTGGCGGGGTTGACCCCCGGGACCGACGATGTGACCGTCATCGATGACAAGGTGCAAAAAATCCCCTACGAAGGGGACTTCGATCTGGTGGCGATAAGCACCACGACCGGGTCGGCCAACCGGGCCTATGACATTTCCCGGAGGTTCAGGGAGAGAAAGATCCCTGTTGTGATGGGAGGATTTCATGCGACTCTTCATCCGGCCGAAACGCTTGCCCATGCCGACAGCGTCGTCGTCGGAGAGGCTGAAAATGTCTGGATGCCGCTCCTTGACGATCTTCGGCGGGGGGGGATCAGGTCCCTCTACAAGGCCGACAGTCCGAGCGACATGAAGAGCCTGCCCCGCCCCCGTTACGAGCTGCTCGATCTCTCCCGCTACCGGATCCACATGATGCCGATCCAGGCGACGCGGGGGTGCAACTACCACTGCGACTTTTGCGAGGTCCCGGTGGTCTACGACGGTGCCTACCGCATGCGGCCCATCGAGGACATCGTGGAGGAGATACGGCAGCAGAAGAAGGTCATGGGGATCAATCAGTTCCAGTTCATCGACGACCAGCTGACAGGTAAGCACGCCTTTGCCCGGGAGCTCTTCAAGGAGCTCAAGCCGCTCGGTATCCGATGGAGTTGTCTGTGGACGCTCAATACGAACCATGACGAGGAGCTTTTGGATCTGGCACTGGAGGCCGGATGCATCCACGTCAATATCGGGATGGAGAGCATCAACCAGGAGAATCTTGACGAAATCCACAAAAAACAGAACCACGTCAAGGACTACATAGATCTCTTGAAGGCGATGGAGAAGCGGAAACTCTTTTACTCCCTCAACCTGATGTTCGGCCTCGATCACGATACGCCGGACGTCTTTCCCGCGACCCTCGACTTTCTCGAAAAGGCCAGGGCTCCTCTGGCCTTCTTCAGCATCGTCTCTCCCCGCGAGGGAACGCCTCTCCGGACGAGGCTGAACGCCGAAAACCGGGTGGTGGATCCGACGGCCGATCAGTTTTCTTCGGGGCATGTCTGCATGTTCCTGCCCAAGAACATGACGAAGGAGCAGGTGGAAAAGGGGATCGACTGGATCCAGAGATCCTTCTATTCGCCAAGGTCGATCGTAAAGCGCCTGCTGTTCCCCCGAAGCCCCTATACCTTCCATCGGGACGGGCTTCCGTCGAATCTCTTCTTCAACTATGTTTCGCGGAAAGGGATCGATACCGTGGAGTACTACTGACGACGGGGCAGAGAGGCGTGATCGGATTGAAGACCCCTTCCGGACAGTGTCCCGGAAGGGGTCTTTTTATGCGCCCGAGCGGGTCCGGCTCTTGTTCAGATACCAGAAGAGAGAGAGAAGTCCTACGAGAACAAAGGCTCCGATCCCGGAGAGGGCACCGATCGAGGACTTGATGCCGTAGGTGGGGGTCCGGGCGGGATTGTAGACGATAAAGAGCATGGCGTAGACGGTGTAGGCCGTGACGATCGAGAAGGCGAAGGAGAGAAGTGTGACCCATCCGAGCCGTTTGTGGATCATCGGATTCTTCTTGAGGACCCGGGCGCCTTCGACCACCTCCGTCGACATGAAGCCATTGAAGACAACGACGCCGGTGAGGATCAGTGCCGCAGTCGAGACAAGGGAGTGGAAGATGATGATGGGGTAGTAGACCATATACTTGACCATCTGTGGCCCGCCGAAGCCCACGATCCCGACGATGTACTGCTGGGCCAGGTACATGAGAAACCAGCCGGCGACGAGGATGGTCGAGAGGAGCATGGTGTTGTGATGGGCGGTCCCCCGATGCCTGCGTCCGAGGTAGGCTCCGAAGAAGAGGCAGGAAAAGACGATCGTTTCGCTGGTGATGGTCAGGTCCCACCAGAAGTCAGCTTTTGTTCCGAGGAATCCGTGCATGATGGCTATCCGTTTTTTGTGTTTTGGGAGGAGGTGTCGCCGCTTTCAAGAGCCTTGCAGACGAAGTACCACAGGGCGAAGGGAACGATCCCCGCAAAGAGAAAAACCATGAAAAAAAGGGCACCAAAGCCGAGGAAGACCTTTCCGGGATCGCGTCCCACCGCGTGAAAAAATGCCTCCAGAAATCGTCCGCCAAGAAAGTTCGGCACCATGAAGGTGTACCCGAATCCCCAGAACCCGAAGATCGAGGTGAGCAATGGGTGACGCTTGACGAGCTCGAAAAGGGAGTATTTCTGTTCCGACATAAGTGTGGGTGCCCCGGGTCGCGCCATCTTTAAGATGTGGAAGTCGTCCTTGCGGTGTTGTGCGCAAGGGGCAAAGAGGCTGCCCGGGATGCCGGAAGCCGTCGCCTTTCTGGTTCCATTCTAGCACAAGCGGGGAGGGGG
>DAHXNG010000089.1 GCA_027366615.1 Nitrospirota bacterium
ATGACCGGATGGTTGGAGGGAATTCTTTCGAGATTCTCCGGAAGGCGGGAAAGGGGAATATGGAGGGAGTCGGGAAAACGGACGTACCGGTGTTCCCATCCTTCGCGAACATCAAGGAGGAGGGGAGGAGGCTCCCCGATCGCTCTCCCTTTTCCGGAGAGGATCTCCTTCATGTTCTCGCAGGACAACCGTATCCCCTTATCCCCCAGGAGGCGCCCATATTCCCGGGCGCGCTCCGACGGGCCCTGACTAGAGGGAGACGAGCTGTCTCTGGAGGTCGACAATCTCCGAGATTCCTTTCCATGCGAGATCGAGAAGGCGGTCCATCTCCTTCCGGGAGAAGGAGCGGTGCTCTGCCGTCCCCTGGACCTCGACGAGCTCTCCCTTCCCGGTCATCACGACATTCATGTCGACATCGGCCGACGAGTCCTCGGTGTAGCAGAGGTCGAGAACGGGCTCGCCGTCGACGATACCTACCGATACGGCTGCGAGGTAGTCCCGGAGAGGGTTTTCCTTGATAAGGCCGACCTTCCTGAGATTGGAAAAGGCCAGCGCCAGAGCCACGTAGGCCCCCCCGATCGAGGCGCACCGCGTTCCACCGTCCGCCTGGACGACGTCGCAGTCCACGGTAGCGGTCCTGACGCCCATCTTCTCAAAGTCGACGACGCTGCGGAGGCTGCGCCCTATCAGGCGCTGGATCTCCTGGGTCCGGCCGCTCTGCTTGCCCCTTGCCGCCTCGCGAGGCGAACGTTCGTGGGTGGAGCGGGGAAGCATCCCGTATTCGGCGGTCACCCACCCCCGGCCCTGGTCCTTCAAAAAGGGAGGAACCTTCTCCTCGAGGCTCACCGTGGCAAGCACCTGCGTAAAGCCCATGCGGATGAGAGAGGAGCCCTCCGCATACCTGTTGGGAGAGGGTTCGATGGACAGGGTGCGAAGCTGGTCGGGCGCGCGGCCGTCGGATCTCACAAATGACCTCCAATGGAAGAGACAAGAGAAAACTCCCTTGCGGGAACCACGATCTCCCGCACGTCTTCCACGGGACGACCAAGAAGATGCTGACCGACCCGCCGGAATCGCTCCCGGCCGTCGGTGACGAGAAAGGAGATTCTCCCCGTTCCCGGCTGCGGAGGGCCGAGGTGACGAAGAAACTCGGCCTGCGCCAACTCAAGTCCCGGATCGACGAAGGAGATCCCGGGGAGGATGCGACGCAACATCGGAAGAAGCGGGGGATAGTGGGTGCAACCGAGAATGATGGTGTCGACCTCCGGGAGGCGCCCTTCGACAAAGGGGGCGAGGTACTCCCGGGCGATGCGCTCGGGGATCTCCCCGTCGATCCACCCCTCCTCGACCATCGGGGCGAAGAGGGGACAGGCGACACCCTCCACCCTCATCTGACTCCCCCCGATCTTGTTAAGAATCGCAGGGTAGGCCCCGCTCCGGATTGTTCCCTCCGTCCCCAAAACTCCGATATGGCCAGTCCGGGTCTGTGCCAATGCCGCGCGGGCCCCGGCCTCGACCATGCCGACGATACGGAGTGCGGGGAATCGCGAGACCAGGACGTCGAGAGCCTGGCTCGAGACGGTAAAGCACGCGGCCACGAGAGTCCCCGGACGGAAGCCCGCAAGAAGGTCGGCGTCCTCAATTGCAAATCGGCAGATGGTCTCTCGTGACTTTGTTCCATAGGGGAAACGGGCCATGTCGCCGAGGTAGAGGAAGTCCTCTCCGGGAAAAAGCTCGAGAAAGTGCCGAAGGACGGAGAGCCCTCCCATCCCCGAGTCGAACAGGGCAAATCCCGGAGCCCCGATGTCTTTCCAAAGATCCCCGTCTTCGACCACACACCCCTCCGGCCCACTGGCTCAAACCACCCCGTTCGCCACTCTCCCGGCGGCGACATTCCCTTCAATGCCAGAAAATTATCTCAGCAAAGATCACTTTTTGCAAAAACAAAAAAGGGGGGCTCAGGGCCCCCCTTCACTTCTACTTGCTGTCTGGCCCCTTAAGAAAGGGGCTACGAGTACGGGTTGAGTGTCCGGATCACTTTCCTGTCCCTGCCTTCAGTCGACGCTGATTTCGACGGCAAGGGGTTTTGCCTCCGCCCGCTTTTCGATCCGGACCGTCAGGACACCGTCTTTCATGTTGGCGGAGATCTTCTTTGAATCCGCATCCTCGGGAAGGGTAAAGGAACGGAGGAAGGCCCCGTATTCACGTTCGACACGGTGGTAGCGAACCCCGTTCTTTTCCGCGGTGCGAACCCGCTCCCCCGAAAGGGAAAGAACATTGTTTTCAACAACGAGCTTGACCGCCTCCTTGCTGACCTCCGGGAGTTCGGCCTTGATGAGATAAGCGCCCTCCTCCTCGGAGATATCCACGTTCGGCGACCACTCGACCGATCTTTTCGCCTGCCTCTCTTCGGCACGACCATCGGTCGACCGGAGGATGAAAGGGGTTAAACGGCGGGCGAGGTCATCAAACTCCTTGACTGGATCCCAACGAAGCACACTGGCCATTTTGTTCTCCTTCTTGAAGGCCGGGCGAAAGTCCGGCGCATGTGGATGCTTGGGGTGTTTCATCATCTTTGTGTTCCTTTCAATTAAAATATACCCCCGTTTTTCAGGCTGTCAAGATCGGGGAGAGGGGCGTGAGACCTCCCACCGCCCCCAGACGACCCCGGCCTTCCCTGCCTCTCCCGTCGCCTCCGCCATCTCCCCCGGCGGTAGATCTCCCAGAAGAAACGGGCCGAACTCCAGGCGGATCAGGTGAAGGACCGCGTAGCCGTAGAAGGCGAGAAAGTTTCTTATCTCCCGATTTTTTCCCTCGACAAGGGAGATTCGAAGCCAGGAGGATTTCTCTCCTGCACTCTCCTCCTCCACCCCGATCCCCCGATAGCCGGCCGCCTCCCCCGCTCTCCCCGACAGAAAAAGCTCCCGGTCCTTCAATAATAGCGCCGGTCGGATCTTGACCCGGTAGAGCCGCCTGACACCTGACTCAGGGGCGAGGAATCGGTCCCAGTGTTCGGGATAGTTCGTCAGAAGAAGAAGCCCTGCCGAGGCGGCGTCGAGCCTTCCGAGCGGACGGATCCGGCCCCACGACGGGTCCCCCCAGGGCGTCCTGCCGAGGCTGTCCAGGACGACCTTTCGCCCTTCGGGGTCGGAGAGGCTCACGAGGACGCCCCGGGGCTTGTTGAAGCGGAGCAGGAGTGGAGGAGGGGGAAGAAGCGGCCTTCCATCGAGACAAAAGGGGGGAAGATAGTGGACCGACGGGTCGGCCCCAACACCGGGAGAAGCGGTGAGAGGCCGGTCGGCCTTCACCCGGGAGCCGGCGCAGGTGAGACGACCTTCGGCGATCCACCCCTGAACCTCGCTCCGGGAGGCAATCCCCGCCTTTGAAAGCCAGCGGTCGGGAGTATGGGCCTCCAAATTGCTATCATAAAATATTTTTTTCAGAAGACTCCCGAAATGTGACCTCCGTCACACAAAATAGAAGACAATCTCTTTCAATGTCAACATATTAGCATCATTTAACAGCAATTCTCAGTTTAAAAAATCTGGCCCAAAATCTGACGGTACGGGGTGATCCAGTGAAATTGAATTTCCTCTGGACATAGCGCTCCCTCTTTGTTAAAGTGGGAGCATGGAGAACTCGCCGATCCCCCCCGCACATTCCGCCCGCTTCTGTGGACGCTGGGTTACCCCCCCAGAGATTGCCCTATGATCACGTTCACGATGAACTCGCTGGTACAGACGATCCGCAGCGTTTTCCGTTCCCTTCCCGATATAAGAAAACCCAGCAACAACCGGACATACGAGGTCGAGGACGCCGCACTCTCCGCCTTCGGAGTCTTCTTCCTCCAGTCCCCCTCCTTTCTCGAGTACCATGAAAACAGGAGAGGAGAGTATTTCGGATACAGTTCAGCGATATTCAGCTTCATATTTCCATTCTCCCCTTTCATAGGCACCCTGTTGTTGCAGGTCCTCCATCCTCATCCATTGCTTTTATGGGGTATAATCTCAGCAG
>DAHXNG010000097.1 GCA_027366615.1 Nitrospirota bacterium
GGTACGGCAGGGGGCACGGGTCATTGACGACCTGACCTCCCTCATGGCGGCCGGATACACGATTCGGGAGGAGGAGATCCGTCAGGCAATCACCGTCTCCCGGAACTCGCCTCACATCTCCCTCAAGGATCTCCTCTCCGAGTATGTCCCGATCAACAGCAAAAAGCGGGTGATCTTCCCCAAGAGTCTCCACCAGCTCGAATACATCCGGGCAATGAAGACAAAGGATATCGTCTTCGGCATCGGCCCTGCCGGAACGGGAAAGACCTATCTGGCAGTGGCGCTGGCCGTCCACCACCTCCTCAAAGGCGCCTTCCGGCGGATCATCCTGGTGCGTCCCGCAGTGGAGGCCGGAGAACGCCTGGGCTTTCTTCCCGGCGACATCGCCGAGAAGATCAACCCCTATCTTCGCCCCCTCTACGACGCCCTCTTCGACATGATCGACGTGGAGAAGGTAAACCGGATGATGGAGCGCCGGGAAATAGAGATCGCCCCCTTGGCCTTCATGCGGGGACGAACGCTCAACGACTCCTTCGTCATCCTCGACGAAGCCCAGAACGCGACCGTGGAACAGATGAAGATGTTTTTGACGCGCATCGGCTTCAACTCCAAGGCGGTCATCACCGGTGACACCACCCAGATCGACCTTCCCCAGGACCGCTACAGCGGGCTCATCGAAGCACAGGAGGTGCTGAAGGGGATCGACGGAATTGCCTTTACCCACTTCTCCGACGTCGATGTCGTCCGCCACCGCCTTGTCATGGAGATCGTCAAGGCCTACGAGCGCTACGAGGCCAGCGACAAGAAGCCCGACAGGGAGCGCGTCAGGGCCCCCCGCCCCCCCCGAAAAACATCCTGAGGGGAACCCCATGGCCATCGACCTCCTCAACCTCCAGCGCACCTGTTCGTTCGACCGGGATCGGCTTATCCGCCATGCCGCCTGGACGCTCGAGGCCCATCGGCGGGGAGGAGACACCCTCTCCCTTGTCCTCGTCAACGACAAACGGATGCGCCTTCTCAACCGAACCTACCGGGGAAAGAGCGCCACCACCGACGTCCTCTCCTTCGAAGGCGCCCCGACTCCTCCGGGAGAGGGGAGCCGTTTTCTCGGAGAGATCGTGATCTCTCTTCCCCGAGCCTTCCGTCAGGCCAGGGAAGCCGGCATCTCGCCAGATGACGAGCTCACCAACCTCGCCATTCACGGGATCTGCCATCTTCTGGGCTACGATCACGAAAAGGGAGACAGGGAGCAGCGCCTCATGAAGAAGGCCGAAGAGAAGGCCGCCCGGGAGATCCGGAACAGGGAGGAAGGCCCGGAAACGCTAAGAAATGTGACGGGAAAGATTCCGGAAGAGGTGTCGGAGAAAACGATGCCCGCAGAAAACACTCAGCGGAAACGGAGAAAAACGGTCTGATGGGATTTCTGGAAAAAATCAGGCAGGGCCTTCAGAAGACCCGCGACAAGGTCGCCCGGTCGGTCGAGTCGCTCTTCCACCGGCGAGACCCGGGCTTCTATCAGGAACTTGAGGAGATCCTCATCTCTGCCGAC
>DAHXNG010000098.1 GCA_027366615.1 Nitrospirota bacterium
GAGATACCATCCCTCTTCCAGGATGGCCTTCTTGAATAATGTAGCCAAAAGACAGAAGAGGGCTATGTTTTTAAGAATATAATTCAATAGATCATTGCATTCACAGTAAAAATTACTTTCAATACACTTAAAACCATTGCGTTTCAATCGTTTCTTCTTAACTTAATGACATTGAATGCAGGCATATCTACAAGCGCTGAATAGTTACAAAAAATAACTATTCCTATCAGTATACGGTTAAAATCCATAATTTTGCGGTAAACCGTTACTGAAAATATTTAATTGATTAAAAAAATTTATATTTTAAGTAACTTCCATTATTTTCATACCATGATAAAATAAGTTTCAGAATTTGTTTCTGCAGTCAAAAAACCATATTGAGCCCCGATACGGGAGACCTTCCAGGACGCAGGACAAACGGATGAGTCTGGGGGCGATTAAGGACAGGGTCTGAACCATGGTAGTGGCTAAGATGACCCTGGAGCGGCTTGTCCGGAGTTTTTGCCGGGTGACTCATATCAACCAAGAACACACTTCCCGTTAATATTGAGGAGACCTTGGACACCCCCACCGACTCACTTTTTGAGCTCACCCTTCTCGGCTCTCCCATGCTTTTCTGCGAAGGCCGCCAGCACTCCCTTGTCCTCCTCGACAAGCCGTGGGCCCTTCTCGTCTATCTCGCCACCGAGCAAAAAGAACACTCGAGAGAGGAACTGCCAGCTCTCCTCTGGCCCGGGATGCCAATGGGCAAAGCCCGGAGCAACCTGAGCACCACCCTCTACATTTTGGCCGGAAGAACCGGTCGCCCGGATCTTCTCAAGGCGACAAGAACACACGTTCAGTGGGCTTATCCCCATGGGGGAACGAAAGAAAACCCCGTCGACATCGCCAATGCGCTCTCCACCGCCCCCCCTTCCGGGTGCGACAGACTCCACACTCCCTCCCTTTGTCCCCGCTGTCAGGCCCATTTGATTTTGAAACGGGAGATCCTCGAAAAAACGTTTCTCGATCATGCCCTGTTGCCGGAGCTTCCCCTTTTTGTCAGCTGGGTGGAGAGTGTCAGGGAAAAAGTCCGCCACCGGGCTTCCGAGCTCGACCGGCTTTTAGGCGGAGAGAAAGAGATCGCGCCCGCGACCTCCTCCCACTTTATGGAGAATCGCCCTCTGACAGTGCTGTGTGCCGTGCCGGAACTTCCGAAGCATCTTCCCGACGACGAGATCCTCGAGAATCTCGGCCCGTGGAAGACCGCGGCAGAGGCTCTCATCTCCTCCCGGGGAGGATGGGTTATCCAGTCCCGGGTAAGGGAGATCGTCGCCTATTTCGGCTATCCTGTCTCCCTTGAAGAGGCTCCCCGCCAGGCGGCCATGGCGGCGCTTTCTCTTGTCGCCGGACCCGGGATCACCGGCCAGGAGAGGATCCGGGTCCGGGCCGGAATCCATACCGGAGACGCTTCCTGCGATGTGAGGCGGGCGATTCCGGATGCCACGGGACGGCTGCTTGTAGAGGCTCGGCAGGCGACCGCCTTCGCCCGTCCAGGAACAGTCCTCGTCACCGAGCCCACCCTCCTTCTCCTCGGGGGGCGATTCCAGACCTTTACCCAGGAAGGTCCGGACGGGCTTCGTTACCACCGCCTCGCCGGAGAGACCTCCCTTCCCCGGAGGGCCGGCCCCCCCCAATTTTTTGTGGGCCGGGAGGCCGAAATGGAGAGCCTCCGGGAGGCCTGGAAAAAGACCTCGAGCGGTCGCCGCCAGATCCTCTGGGTCACGGGGGAGGCCGGAATCGGGAAGTCCGCCCTGATCAGCTCCTTCATCCGCCACGTCAGGGGAACCCCCAGCCTCGTCCGCGAATACGACTGCCTCCCGGAACACCAGAGAACTCCCTGGTCCCCGATCATCCGCTTCCTGCGCCGCCATCTCTCCTTCGACGACCCGGGGCTGACACGGGACGACCGGCTCTACCGGGCCGAGCGATACCTTCTGGACCTGCATCTTCTTCCAGAGCGGGAGCTTCCCCTTCTCCTCCATTTTCTGGGGGAGCCCGGAAGGACGACGGAAGCGGACAGGGAGCTCGACCTTCTCTCCCCCGACCTTCTCCGAAGCCGGATCGAGGCCTTTCTCGGCGACCTCCTCTCCCGGCTCTCCTATAAGAATCCCCTTCTCGTCGTATTTGAAGACATCCACTGGGCCGACCACGCCACTCTCGCCCTGATCGAAAAATCCCTCAAACACCTGACGAACGTTCCGATGGCGATGCTGTTCTCAAGTCGGGAGACGGCCCCCCTGAAGGCCTTCTCCCTCGCTCCTCCCGACCTTGTTATCCCCCTCGGGCGCCTTCCCCGGGCAGCCGGAAGCACTCTTGTGAACAGGATCGCCCGCCGATCCCTCCCTCCCGGAGAGCTCCGGACGATCCTCGATATGGGAGACGGGGTTCCCCTCTATCTCAGCGAGATGGCCCGCATGGCCTCTTCCCGGTCAAAGGGAGGCATCCCCCCCACTCTTCGCGACCTTCTGGCCTCCCGCATCGATACCGTCGACGAGCGCCACCGGGAGGTGCTTCGGACGGCCGCCATTCTCGGGATCAGTTTCCGGGAAGATTTTCTCCGGCGCGTTCTCGGGGAAGGAAGATCCTCTCCCGACTGGTCGGCCACCGGACTCGGGAAAGTCCTGGTCGCCCTGGCCGACCAGGGGCTCGTCGACCGGGAGATGGAAGAGCCTCCTTCCTGGAGCTTTCATCACGCCCTGGTCAGGGAGGCGGTGCTGGCCTCTCTCTCAACACCTGCCCGGAGGAGCCTCCACGACCGGATTGCCAGAGTTTTTCTGCGGGACTTCCCGGAGACTGTGGAACGGAGCCCCGAGGATGTCGCGCCCCATCTCGAGGCCGCAGGACGGCTGGAGGAGGCGGCAGAGATGTGGGAGAAGGCGAGCGAGCGGGCCGCCGCCAGGGGAGCCTGGCGCGACGCCTTCAACCACCTGGAAAAGGCCCTCGATCTTGTCCGGAAGACCCCCGACGCCTTCAAAAAAGACCGTGAACTCGGCCTTCTTCTCGCCGCAGGACCGATCGCCGTGGCCATCGATGGCCACGGATCGGCGACCGTCGCGGAGATTTACCACCAGGCAGAGAAGCTCTCCGGAGCCACCCCCGGATCCCCCTATATCTTCCCCCTGCAGTTCGGCCTCTGGACCACCGCCTTTACACGCGTAGGACCTCTCTCGGCCCGCCCTCTCGGGGAGGGTCTTCTTGAGTTGGGAAGACGAAGCGGGAACCGGCAGGAGTGCCTCCGGGCAGGGTATGCACTGGGAGCCACCACCTTCTGGACCGGGGAGCTCGACTATTCCGGAATGCGCCTCCGGGAAGCCCTTGAATATGAAGAAAGCAGGGAGGAGGGGGAGCTGGCTCCCCTCCTTGCCGCCTACGCCGAGGACCCCGTCATGGGAGCTCTCGCCTATCAGTGCTGGGGTTTTGGCCTGCAGGGAGATCCCGACAAAGGGCTCGCGGCAGCCAATCGCGCCGTCGCCCGGGCAGAAGAGATCTCGCACCCCAACTCCCTGGGATATGCCCTGTCCTTCCTGGCCTATCTGAAGATCCTTCTCCAAGATCCCGAGGGAGCAGAAGAGACCGCCCTCCGCTCCCTTAAGCTCGCCGATCGCTATGGCTACTACCAGTGGGAGCTCGTCGCCCGAATCGCACACATTTATGCAACCGGGAGCCGGGAGTCCTTTACCGAGTGCCGGACGACCGTCAGAAATATAAGCTCCGTCCTCTCCGGGCTCTCCTCCCTCTTTTTCCTTGTCGAGGCCATGACGGCCCTTCGCTCAGGTCTTTTCTCCGAGGCCCGGGAGACGGCCCGGGAGGGTCTGGAAGAGTCCCGGAGATCAGGCGCCTCGGTCTTCGACCCCGAGTTTCTCCGGATCGAAGGAGAGGCCCTTTTCGCCCTCGATCCCCAAAGGCGGGAAGAGGCCGCCCACCTCTTCAGGACGGCCATCGCAAAGGCCTCCTCCTCCCATGCGGTTCTCTTCGCCTTCCGTTCTGCCCTCTCGCTCGCCGCGATCCTTCCCGAAGAGACGGCCAATCTGGCCTCCTTCTACGGGAAGATTCTTTCCGGAGCCGACCGGCCCGAGGTCCTCCGGGCCAGAGAGATCCTC
>DAHXNG010000024.1 GCA_027366615.1 Nitrospirota bacterium
GTGGTGACCCCTTCGGCCACCTGGCCAAGCTCGACTAAGATCGTGGCGAGGGGATGCCCCTCGCCCAGCCGGAGTCCGACCCGGCGGTTCCGGCTCTTGTCTCCGGTGGCGGTCAGGAGAAGATCTCCGACTCCGGCAAGGCCGGAGAAGGTGAGGGGGTTGGCGCCGAGCTTGACGCCGATCCGGGTCATCTCGGCCAGCCCCCGGGTGATCAGGGCGGCCCGGGCGTTGTCCCCCAGCCCCATCCCGTCGGAAATCCCCGTCGCAATGGCCAGAACGTTTTTCATGGCGCCGGCGATCTCGATCCCCAGAACGTCCCGGCGGGTATAGACCTTGAACCAGGGGGTATTGAAGAGATGCTGGATGTCCCGGGCCAGGGCCGGGTCGGAGGAGGCGGCCACGACGGCGGTGGGCTTCTTCTGGACGACCTCCCTGGCGAAGGAGGGGCCGGAGAGAATGGCGTAGTCGGAGGGTTCCGGCGAGTAGATCTCCCGGGCGATCTCGGAGATCGTTTTCATCGTGGTGTTTTCGATGCCCTTGGTCGTTCCGGCCAGGGGGAGGGGGCGGGGAAGAATCTCGCTGACCCGGGAGAGAACCTGACGGCACGACTGGCAGGGAACGGCCAGGACAATGAGTGAGGCCCGGGAGAGGGCCTTCTCGAGGTCGGGGGTCACTTCGAGACTCTCCGGAAGGGGGATGCCCGGCAGGTAGACCCGGTTTTCCCGGGTTCTCGCGATGTCCTGGGCCAGGATCGGATCCCGGACCCAGAGGGTGGCGGGCCATCCGGCCAGGGAGAGATGGACGGCCAGGGCCGTTCCCCAGGAGCCTCCGCCCAGGACGAGGGGAGAGGGATCGGGGCCGATCCGGGAAAAGGAGGGGCGGGAGGCATCAGCCATGGGAGTCGTTGCCGCCTTTCGCGGGAGGGGGATCCGGGAGCATATTGCCTGAAGGATAGCAGTTTTGGGTGCGAGGGTCGAATGGGTCCTCGTGGTAGAGGACCCGTGCCAGGGAGAGCCCCTCGGGGGGAAGGGGAGATATGGAGCGAAAGGGCGGCGGGGAGCCGGGTCCGAGGAGCGAGGGGAGCTCGGAGAGCGGGCGCCGTCCTTCGCCTGCCTCCCGGAGGTAGCCCCCCACCATCCGGACCATCCGGTGGAGGAATCCCGGTCCGGTGACCCATAGGACGAGCCCTGCGGGGCGTTCCTCCCAGAAGAGAGCGTCGATTCTCCGGGTGCTGTCCTCGGGAAGGGAGGAGGCCACCGAAAAATGTCGGAAGTCATGGGTCCCCAGGAAGAGCTGTCCGGCCGCCCGGGCCCTTGCAAGGGAGAAGGAGGACCGAAGGGGGGCCGAAAAAAGGTCGGCGACAGGATGGTGGGAGAGCCCCTCTGGAAGGATCCGGAAGGCATAACGGTAGATCTTGCCCCGGGCGCTGTGGCGGGCGTGGAAGGATCCGGACACCTCCCGGCAGTCGATGACGCGAAGGCTGCCGGGAAGGCGGGTGTTGAGGACGCGAGCAAGCCGGTCGATGGGCACAGAAAAGCCCTCCGGGAGGTCGGCGTGGCCCACCTGGCCCCAGGCCGAGACCCCCGCGTCTGTCCGCCCCGCTCCGGCCACACCGACTGTCCGGCCGGAAAGGGCCGAGAGCGCCTCCCCAAGGACGCCCTGGACGGTCCGTTGCCCGGGCTGGACCTGCCACCCGGAAAAGTCCCGTCCGTCATAGGCCAGAAGAAGGGCGATCCGGCGGGAAGAGGTTGTCAGGGGGCGCTCCACGGTTCGTTTCTCCGGAGGGCTTCCCAGGTCTCCTTGAGATCGACGAAGGCTTCAAGTTCGGCAGAGATGGCCTCCTCCCAGGCCTTCCAGTCCTCGGGAGAGCCGGCCTTGGCAGGGGAGTCTCCTCCGCCAAGGGTTTTTTCGTAAGCGCGGGAGGCCAGAAGGCGGGCCTTCCGGTAGTCGGTGTGCCGGGCGTCGAAGTCCGCCAGGCGCTGTACCTTGAGAGGGTCCATTCGCGTCCTTTTTCAGGGAGGGGAGAGGGCCAGGCCTCTCCCGGGGCGAAACTTAGGTCGCCTGGGCCAGGCTCCCCAGGGTGATCGGCTGGTAGTCGGAGTTCAGAACGCTGATCCGCGAGGCGATCGTGCCGGCGATTTTCAGGTAGGCCTCCGAAAGGGGGCTCTCCGGGTGGGAGAGTCCGATGGGGTGGCCCGAGTCGCCTGCCTCCCGGATGGCAAGGTCGATGGGAATGCGGCCGAGGAACGGGACCTTGAGCTCGGCGGCGGCGTGCTCTCCTCCGCCCGTCGAGAAGATCGGCGTCTCGTGGTGGCAGTGGGGGCAGTGGAAGGTGCTCATGTTCTCGACGATCCCCAGGATGGGAACGTTGACCTTCTGGAACATGGCGAGCCCCCGGCGGGAGTCGGAGAGGGCGACCTCCTGGGGCGTCGTGACGATGACCGCGCCGGTGACCGGCACGAGCTGGCAAAGGGAGAGCTGGGCGTCTCCCGTCCCGGGGGGCATGTCCACCACCAGATAGTCGAGCTCGCCCCATTCCACATCCCGTACGAACTGGGTGATGATCCCGTGGAGCATGGGGCCGCGCCAGATGAGGGGGGCGCCGGGAGGGGCCATGAAGGCCATCGACATGATGGGGATGTCGTGGATCTTCGGAGGGAACCAGCGGTTGTTCACCTGTTTGGGAAGGGTCGTCACCCCGAGCATCATGGGGATGTTCGGGCCGTAGACGTCGGAGTCGAGAATGCCGACTTTGGCGCCGAGCCGGGAGAGTGCGATGGAGAGGTTGACGGCGGTGGTGGACTTCCCGACGCCGCCCTTGCCACTCGAGACGGCGATGACGTTCTTGACGCCTTCAATGGCGAGCTTCCCTTCCCGGGCTCCGCCTCCCGTCGTGCGGGCGGTCATGCGGATGTCGACCGAGGCGATTCCGGGAACGGAAGAAAGGGCCGACATGCAGGCCTTCTTGATCTCCTCCTTCAGGGGGCAGGCAGGGGTCGTAAGAATCACGGTGAAGACGACATGGCCCTCCTTCACGGAGAGCTCCTCGATCATTTTGAGGGTGACCAGATCCTTCTTGAAGTCGGGCTCGATAACGCGTCCGAGGGCCTTCATAACCCCTTCGGCGATGGTCTTGTCGGTGTCCTGGCTCATTGATTCTCCTTCATTATTGTTGGGCTTTCGGGTCTCTATAAGGGAACCTGTCGGGGTCTGTCATTATCTTCGCCCGTCCGTGCGAAGGCTGATTGCACGATCGGGATAAAACAGGCGTCAAGCTCTTTTCGGGTGGTGGTCCCGGTCGTTCCGTCCTCCCGGAGAAGGTCGATCCGGTTTTGGGAGATGGCAAGCACCTGGTAGATCTTCCCCTCCCGGTCCCGGAGCTGGGGCCGGAAAAGGTGGTCCCTTGAGGCTTGGCCCGGGTCGGGTCGGACCTCAAGGCAGAGCCTTCGGAAGCTCTCCGGGTCGAGCGGGTCGTCGTGTCCCCGCCGTGCCGCCCGGTAGTCCTCGTAGGAGGGAGTGCGTCCGGAGCGGCTGAATGCCCAGAGGAGACGAGCAACAAGGCCGCGGGGTGAGAGAGCCTCCGAAGGGATCCGGGAGCGGATCCGGATTGTCCGGAAGGCCCCTACTGGCTGTCCTTCCATTCCTCGAGCCAGGCCATCTGGATCGCCTCGAGGATCTTTTCGTTCGAGGCCTTGGGGTCTCCCGCAAAGCCCGGGAGGGCCAGTATCCAAGCGTGCATGTCGGTGAAGCGGATTGTAAGGGGATCGATCCCGGGGTGATGTTCCGAGAGCTGGTATCCGATTTCGTAGGGGTCGCTCCAGTTCATTGGGAGATCCTTCCGTCAGTGTTCGTCATCAGTGTTCGTGACCCCCCCGGGAGCAGGGAGGGATGCGGACGGCGATATCGCCGTTGATCCGGGCTTGGCATCCGAGGCGCGACTTCAGGGTCAGCCCTTCCGCCCGGTCGAGCTGGTCCTCCTCGTCCTCCTCCATCACCGAAAGCCGGTCGAAGCCGTCATCGACGATCACATGGCAGGTCGAGCAGGCGCAAACGCCGCCGCAGTTGTGTTCAAGGGGAACGCCGGCCGCCTTTGCCGCCTCGAGGATGGTGGCGTTCTCCGGCACCGAAACGGTGGCCGGAGGAAAGGATTCAGCAAGGAGCGGGTCGGCAGAAAACGAGACCTTAGGCATGGGACCCTCCTTCCGGGGGGATTTCCGGGAGATGTTTCCCGGAGAGGGCTTCCGTGAGTGAGTGGTTGACCAGGCGTTCGGCCAGGGGCTGGGTAAGGCGGTCGAGGGTGCGGATTTCGTCCCGGACCTTCTTTCCGTCGGTGCCCTCCATGGCGGCGCGAAGGACCTTTGTCTGGGCCTCGATCGCCTGACGTTCTTTCTCGTCGAGGATGTCCGATCCGACGGTGCCGAGGGCGCGGGCGGTCGCCTTTATGACTGTCTGGGCCTCCGTCCGGCTGTCGACCAGAAGACGGAGCGCGAAGTCGTCCTTGGCATGGGAGAAGGCCTCCCGGAGAAGATCCCTGACATCCTCCTTCGCCAGACCGTAAGAGGGGTGGATCACGACATTTGCCCGCTGGCCGGTGGTCTGCTCCCGGGCGCTCACCTCGAGGATGCCGTTGGCATCGATCTGGAAGGTGACTTCGATCCGCGGGGCCCCCGCCGGAAGGGGCGGGATGCCCGAGAGGGTGAAGCGGCCGAGGCTGCGATTGTCGACGGCCATCTCCCGCTCGCCCTGAAGGACGTGGATGTCCACGTTGACCTGTCCGTCGACATAGGTGGTGAAGAGCTCCTTGGCCTGGGCCGGAATGGTGGTGTTCCGGGGGATCAGGGTGCTCATGACTCCGCCGATCGTTTCGATACCGAGGGAGAGCGGAGTGACGTCGAGCAGGAGAAGATCCTTGCGCCGACCGGAGAGAATGTCCGCCTGGACCGCCGCTCCCTCCGCCACCACGAGGTCGGGGTCGACGGAGTCGAGGAGGGGCTTGCCGAAAAACTCCGCCACCGCCTCCCTAAAGCGCAAAAATCGGGTGGAGCCTCCGACGAGAATGACCCCGTCGACCGCCTGCGGTTCGATACCGGAGTCCTGCATGGCCGAGCGAACCGCATGGAAGGCCCGCGAGACGAAGGGGGCGACCAGGGCATCGAGCCGGGCCCGGGTCAGGGTGGTGGAAAACTCGAGGGAGGGGATGCGTACCTCAACTTTTGGGGCTTTCGAGAGGGCGATCTTGGCCCGCTCCGCCTCCTTGCGGAGAATGTCTCTGACCTCGGCCCGTTCGGCCTTGAGGGCCAGTCCGGGACTTGATGCGAGCCACTCCGAAAGGATCGCCCGGTCGAAGTCCTCTCCTCCGAGATGGGTATCTCCGCTCGTGGCACGAACCTCGAAGATCCCCTTGCGGATCTCGAGAAGGGAGAAGTCGAAGGTGCCGCCGCCGAGGTCGAAGACGGCGAAAAGTCCGTCCTTCTTTTCTCCGAGGCCGTAAGCCAGGGCGGCAGCGGTCGGCTCGTTGATGATGCGAAGGACGTTGAGGCCGGCTAGCGCTCCTGCATCCTTCGTCGCCTGGCGCTGGCCGTCGTTGAAGTAGGCGGGAACGGTGATGACCGCATCGGTCACGGCGCAACCCAGAGCCTCTTCCGCCCGGGATCGCAGGTTGGCGAGGATCAGGGCCCCGATCTCCGGAGGGGTGAGCTGGCGGTGTCTCTCCGGATCCGGGATGGCCGGGGAGCCATTTTTGTCGATCACCGGATAGGACAGATGGGAGCGTTCCCCGGCCGTCTCCTCGAAGGATCTTCCCATGAGACGCTTGGCGGCGTAGACGACGGTGGTCTTCGGGTCGTTGATGAGCTCCCGGGCGTTCCATCCGACACTGACCCCGTCGGGAGAGAGGGCCACCACCGACGGAAGAAGAGCGCGGCCTTCTCGGTCTGGGATGACCTCGACCGTGCCGTCTTCCTTTCTGTAAGCGACGAGGGAGTTTGTCGTTCCCAGATCGATGCCGACCACATGTTTCATAAGGATTTCTCCTTGAGCTCAGCCAGAAGGTTCTGGATGTAGGAGCGCCGCTCGAGCCTCTCAGACAGAAGGTCGAGAGCCGAGGGAAGCTCGGGAGAGCCCTCTTTTATGGAATCGACGCCGTCGAAGGAAGAAAATATCTCGTTGTCGAGGGGGTCGAGGACCGCCCGGACACGGGCTGTCGCCTCCGGGAGATTCCCCCCGCCCGCCAGTGATTGAACCTCCTCGCGAAGGTCCATGATCTCCATCAGGACAGCCGGCGGAAGCGATGCCTTCCGGGTGGGGCGTCCGGCCTCTCCGCGGCGCCTTGCGACATAGTAGCGGGCCCGGAGGAAGGGATCCCTGAGCGTCCGGAAGGCCAGGTTGACGAGGGAGGCATTGGCCAGGGAGATCTCCTGCTCCTTCTCCGAGTCCCCGACGTGGTGGTCGGGATGGAAGAGGCGACTCTTCTCATGGTAAGCGGAGGTCAGAAGCCCCGGGTCGAGCGCCAGCCTCTCCGGAACGTCGAGGATATTGTAGTAGTTCCGGGCCTCTCCAAAGGGCTGGACCCGAACGCAGGAAGGGCAGACGTCCTCGTCCGCGATCGTTTTCTCGCAGTTCCAGCAGACAGACCGTCCGGCCTGGTTGTCAGGGCCGTGACCGTGACCGTGGGCGTGCGGATGCAGGGGAGGCGATGCAGGGCTCCGGGAGGGGGCCGCGTTCGTCTGTGTCATAAGAGCTCTCCCTCGGAGGAGAGAAACGGGAAGGGGTCCTCGTTTCTCTTCCGATTCTTGTTGTGGGTCATGCCGAGAAGGAGGATCCGCAGCCGCAGCTGTGAGCGGCATTCGGGTTCTCGAACTTGAAGCCTCCTCCCATGAGTCCTCCGCCCACAAAGTCGAGGGTGGAGCCTTCAAGGTAGATCTTGCTCTTGGGGTCGAGGACGATGCGGATGTCCTTGTCGGCGGGAATCACCTCGTCGAACTCTCCCGGGACCTCTTCAAGCTTGATCAGGTAGGAGAGACCGGAGCACCCTCCGCCCTCGATCCCGAGGCGCAGAAAGTGGGTCTCCTTGTTCTGGACCTTCTTGAGCCGTGCCACCTCATTGATGGCCGCGTCAGTCAGTGTAATCAATGGGAACCTCCTCTTTTTTTTAAGGTTAGACCTTCTGCCGCTTCTTCTGGTAGTCCTCGATCGCTCCCTTGATGGCGTCCTCCGCCAGGACGGAGCAGTGGAGCTTGACGGGCGGGAGGTTCAGCTCTTTGGCGATCTCGGTATTCTTGATCTTGAGGGCATCGTCCAAGGTCTTCCCCTTGACCCACTCGGTGGCAAGGGAGCTCGACGCGATGGCCGATCCGCAACCGAAGGTCTTGAATCGGGCCTCCTCGATGATCCCGTCGTCGGTGATCTTGAGCTGGAGCTTCATTACGTCCCCGCACTCGGGGGCGCCGACGATCCCCGTTCCGACGTTGTCCTCTGTCTTGTCGAAGGAGCCCACGTTCCGGGGGTTGTTATAGTGGTCAATCACTTTATCGCTGTATGCCATGGTCGTCTCCGTCTATTGTCTGTTCGTTCCATATCCGGGCGAGGGCCCGGGCCTTCTTCTTTTGACTGTGTCTCTTGCCTCTCAGTGGGGGCTCCACTGGACGCTCTTTAAGTCGATGCCCTCCTTGGCCATCTCGTAGAGCGGGGACATCTCCCGAAGCTTCTCCACCGCCTGCCGGACACGGAGGATCACCGCCTCGATCTCCTCCTTCGTGTTGAAACGTCCCACCGAAAAGCGGATCGAGGAGTGGGCCAGGTCGGTGCCGACCCCCAGGGCCTTCAAAATATAGGAAGGCTCGAGGGTGGCGGAGGTGCAGGCCGACCCTGAGGAGAGCGCGATGCCGCGCAGTCCCATGAGAAGGGCCTCCCCTTCAACAAAGGAGAAGGAGAGATTGGTGACGGCTGGACTCCTGTTCTCGGGATCTCCGTTGATCTCCACATAGTCGAGAAGCTCGAGGATCCCGGATTCAAGACGATCCCGGAGATCCTTCCTGTGGGCGATCTCGGCTTGGAGATTCTCCCTGACGATACGGGCCGCCGCACCGAAGCCGACGATGCCGTGGGTGTTGGGAGTCCCCGAACGGAATCCCCGCTCGAGACCCCCTCCCTCGATCTGGGGGGCAAGGCGGACCCGGGGCTTTCTCCGGACATAGAGGGCGCCGACTCCCTTGGGTCCGTGCATCAGGTGGCCATTAAGGGAGAGAAGGTCGACGTTCAAATCGTTGACGTCGAGGGGCATGACTCCGGCGGCATAGGCGGCGTTGGTGTGAAAGAGAACGCCCTTTTCCCGGGTGATGGCCCCGATCCGGGCGATCGGCTGGATGGTCCCGATTTCGTGGTTCACCGTCATTATCGAGACGAGAATGGTGTCGGGCCGGATGGCGGCCCGGACGGCCTCGGGGTCGACGACCCCCCCCTGGTCGACGGGGAGGACTGTTACTGTGAACCCTTGGGTCTCGAGGGTGCGGATGGGGTCGAGGACCGACCGGCCCTCTGTCTCGACGGTGACGATGTGGGAGCCCTTCTCCCGGTACATGGCCGCCACCCCCTTGATGGCCAGGTTGTCGGATTCGGTCATGCCGGAGGTGAAGATGATCTCCTTGGGGTCGGCGCCTATCAAAGCGGCGACCTCCTCCCGGGCCTTTTCCGTGAGCTCTTCCGCCTGCCAGCCGAAGGCGTGGTTGCGCGAGCCGGGGTTGCCGTAAATCTCTGTAAAGGTCGGCAGCATCGCCTCGACCACGCGGGGATCAACCCTTGTGGTGGAGTGGTTGTCCAAATAGACTGGATCCATCTGTGACTCCTTTCATGACGGAAGGTTCCAGGCCCAGCTCCCGGATCGAGAGGGCCTCGAGAAACCAGAGAATGTTGTTCTGAAGACGCTCGAGGGGTGAGCGGATGTCGCACTGGTCTCTCTGCTGACAATCCTTGTCCGAACCGTCGGAGCAGCTGACGATCCCGACAGGGCCTTCGACGGCCGTCAGAACCTTCAGGACCGAGATATCCTCTGCCGGAAGCTTGAGAGAGTACCCACCCCGCGGAGCGTTGTGGCTTTGTATGAGACCTGCCTTCGAAAGCTTCTGCATCACCTTGGCCAGGATCTCCGGAGGAATCCTGTAGAGAGTGGCGATATCCCGGACGTTCGAGGTCTCGCCTTCGCGGGCCTGGGCCATGAGATTTAAGGCCAGAAGGGCATAGTCGACTTTTTTCGTGAGTTTGAGCATCGGATTCTCCGACTTGTTTTATCGCAGACCTTTTTGGTCTGTCATTACTTTATCAAGGAGGAAGGGTTCTGTCAAGGATCGTGAAAATGTTATGCGGTGATGATTTCCCTGATTCGAGGAATGCGGCTAGGAGCTTTTTGGCTTTGCTCCGGAAGGAGAAGGGGTGGGGGCGGGGGGAGAGGAGGCCATCCAGAGAGCATCGAAATTCTTTTGCCAGCCCCGGATCTCTCCGATCGAGAGCAGATTCCCCACCATGCGCATCTGGTGTCCGCCGGCGCGGTCGAAGGAGCCCCAGCCCCCCGATCCGTGGAGGAAGATTCGCCGGTCGACGAGGGCCTGGGGTCGAAGATAGGAGGGGAGGGGCTCCGGAAGGATCCTTACTGGGACCTTTTCGGCTTCGATGGCCTCGAGGGCCGGCGCATAGCGCTCCGCCGCGGCCCGGGTCACGAGGATCCTGAGGCGAACTCCTTTTTTTTCGGCCACCCGGAGAGCGTTCTTGAGACGGTAGGGGCGGGGAATCCCGAAGAGGACGAGGTCGGCCTGGGAGCGGGCGCCGGTAATCTTCTCCGCCAGGAAGCCTCTGGCAAAGGGGCCCCGACCGATAATCCGGTGTCCCTGGGATCCCATGCCCACACCGACGCCCAGTATTGATCCGACGAGCGCGACGATTAAAAGCGCATGGCGATCAAAGGGGGTGTGGATATAGGTGGTCCTGCGGGAGGGGGGCGGGGCGATCGTGAGGGCGGAGATGCCCCGGTGAAAAAACAGGACAAAAAGAAATCCGGCCGGATAGCCGAGAGCGGTCCAGTCGGTGATGGCAAAGGTGGCATAGCTCCAGAGAAGAGCCATGACTCCGGCCGGAACGAGGAAGGCCAAGGCCGTTTGCAGGGCTCCTTCCGGGGTCGTGCGGGTCCACCGGCGAAGGATGAGGAAGTGAAGGATCTCAAAGAGGGCGAAGAGGCCCATGCCGAGACCCACGTTGAAAAGGCCGGCCATGAGATCTGACATGGCTCCTCCGACGAGACCCACAAGAAGGGCCACAAGGCCGAAGATCTGGCCGGAGGTTGCCCCCATGAGGACGACGGCGAACTTTTCATTTATATCCTCGACCTCGGGGTCGATGATGTTGAGGGAGGGGTCGTCGGTCATGGGTGGAGAGATCCTTTGGAAGGGGCGGATGGCGAAGTGGAGGGAGACAGGCCCGTCAGCGAGACCGGGGTCATGTGGTACTGGCCGGCGTAGCGCTCTCCCATGAAGAGGGAGAGGGTGACGGGAAAGGAGTCGGGCGCCCCCGGGAAGGTGATCAGTGTGCGGAAGGTCTCCCCTCCCGAAAAATGACGGTTGGCCGGGAACTCGACCGTTCCCAGGAGGAGGCCGCCGTTCTTGTCGACCAGGGCCGGAGGCTCATAGGAGCCAATCTGGTAGAAAGAGTATTCCTTGTGGCGATGAAAGCGGATGGCGAGCATGACGGTGGTCTGACCACCCGCCACACCGATGCGTTCGGCCCGGAAGGCGACGATGCCATTGTCGGAGTCGGGGCGGAAGGTCTCCGAGTAGGCAAGCGGGGCTTGGGTGGCATTCTGGGGGCCGGCGGCGATCTCGGGCGGGGGGGCCTGGCGCATCGCAATGCCCCGGAAGAGATCGGAGACGAAAAGGCCTCCGACCAGCCCTACGAGGAGTATCAGTCCGATGGGGGAGAATAGGAGTCGGAGGAGAGGGGCTCCGAAAATCTTTTTCATGACGGGGCACCTCCTGCATTCCGGTCGGGGGGGGGCTCAGATGTCTCCCCGCCCGTGGGATGGGGAAGACCGTCAAGAAAATCGATCTTGACCCTCGAGACCCGCTGCCGGTCGACCTCGACGACGGTGAATTTCATGTTCTTCAGGAAAAAGAATTCCCCGCCGCGGGGAATCGTCTGAAGCTGGGAAAGGACAAATCCCGCGAGGGTTTCGTAATCCTCTCCCTCGGGGATGGAGATCCTGTAGTCTTCGGAGAGGTCGCGGATGGAAAGGGAGGCGTCGACGAGGCAGGAGCCGTCTCTGAGACGCTCTACGGGTTTGGCAATCTCGTCCGACTCGTCCTCGATCTCTCCTACGATCTCCTCGAGAAGGTCTTCCATCGTCACGAGTCCGTCGAGGGCTCCGTATTCGTCGAGAACGAGGGCCATCTGCGTCCGCCGTTTCTGCATCTCCTTCAGGACAACCGGGACCTTCATCGACTCGGGGACAAAGTAGGGAGGGTGGAGGATCCGCTCGATCCGGAAGGGGGCGGGATCGTTCAGGAGTTCGACGAGATCCTTGTAGTAGAGGATCCCGGCGACCTCGTCCGTCTCCGCGTGGAGGACGGGATAGCGCGAATAGCGATTTTCCGAGAAGATCTCGATGATTTCGTGGAGCGTCAAGCTGGTCCGGAGGGTGACCATGCGGACCCGGGGAACCATGACCTCGCGCACCGAGATGTCGGTGAACTTGAAGACGCTCTGAATGAGGTCCTGTTCGGTGCGGTTGATAATCCCGTGCTCTCCCCCCTCTTTGAGGAGAAGCTCGAGCTCTTCGGGGGTAATGGGATAGGAGGCTGTCGCGGGCTCGACCTTCAGAAGACGGACGACGAAGAGGCTCGTCGTCGTGACGACCCTGACCGGAAGGCTGAGGAGCTCGGAGAGAAGGAGGATCGGACGGGAGAGAAGGAGGGCGATCCGCTCGTTGTTGCGGATGGCGATGGTCTTCGGGACGATCTCGCCCAGAACCAGCATGCCGAAGACCTGGAGAAGGATAACCCCGAAGACGGTGAGGGGAAGAAAGATATGATGGTCCGAAATCACAGGAATCTCGGCCAGGATGGGTTTGAGCTTTTCGTAGGAGACCGTTCCCGTGGCGGCCGAGGCCAGGCCGGTGGAGAGTGTCATCAGCACCTGGACGGTGGCGACGAAGCGCTCCGGGTCCTTCCTGAGCTTAAGGAGCGCCCGGCTTTCCGGGAAGCCATCGCCCGAGAGCTGTTGGACCCGGGAGAGTCGGAGGGAGATCACGGAAAGTTCGGCGGCGGCCAGGAAGGCATTGAAGAGGATCAGGACGAGAATCGCGATGGTGGCAAGCCAGAGGGGTGTCATCGGCTGGCCCCTTTGCCCGGTAACGGGAGGGGGGACGATTTGTCCGGAGGCTTTCGGAAGGATCGCAGGTGGCCGGTCAACGAGTTCCGTGCCATGCGGACCATGCGGAAAGAGTCGTGCCAGATTGCGGAAGTACTAATACAGGTCTCCTGAGTTTTTCCCCTCCCCGGGCCCCCTGGACTCATGGTGGATTCCGTCATGCAAGGGAATGTGGAATCGCGGGATCGTTCCTGCCAACTTCCTGCCAGCGTCCTGCCATTCCGGAAGGGTCGCATCGAGGTCGGCGAAGGGGCGGGGGAGGGGAACGAGATGGTCTTGACAATAGGGCGATTGCCGCCTATATTGGGTAGGCATCGACGTTCTCATCATAAACTATTTTCCTTGAATTGAGCAAGGGGGCCAAAATGTACGATGTTCACAAGATGGTCGGGTCCAATCCGAGCCTGATGGGGTGGATGGGATTTTTCGCA
>DAHXNG010000101.1 GCA_027366615.1 Nitrospirota bacterium
AGGGGGCCTTTTTGGACACACGGATCTTCCTCGAACAGATCGCTTATGTGGTGAACCTCCACGCCATCGTCAGCATGACCGACCTCCATGGAAAGATCACCTACGTCAACGACAACTTCTGCGAGGTGAGCGGGTATTCCCGGGAGGAGCTGTTAGGGAGGGACCACCGCATCCTCAAGTCCGGCGCTCACGGGCCCGCCTTCTATAAAGGGATGTGGCAGACCCTCTCAGACGGGGATCCCTGGCACGGCCAGATCAGGAACCGGAAGAAGGACGGGGGCTTCTACTGGGTGGAGGCCACCATCTCCCCCATGTTCGGTCACGACGGAGAAAAGACCGGATACGTCTCCGTCCGGACGGAGATCACCTCCACCATGGAGCTCCTCGAGAGCCAAAGACTCCAGGCGCGGGTCATCGAGATGGCCGGGGACGCCATCGTCATCGCCGATGCCCGTCGGCCCGATATTCCCCTCATTCACGTCAATCCGGCCTTCGAGAAGATGAGCGGCTACTCCCTCGGGGAGATCCTGGGAAGAAACTGCCGGTTCATGAATCGTGACGACCGGGACCAGCCGGGACTTGAGGCGATACGGACAGCGGTCAGGGAGGGGTCGGAGGTCCGGACCGTTATCCGGAACTACAAAAAAGACGGCTCACTCTTCTACAACGAAATCCATCTCTTCCCGGTGGTTGACGAGAGGGGAACCCTCAGCCACTTCGTCGCCATCGAACAGGATGTCACGAAGAGGATCCTTCTCGAAGACTCCCTCATAAAGGCCAAGGAGGAGGCCGACCGGGCCAACCGGGCCAAGTCCGACTTCCTGACCCTGATCACCCACGAGCTGCGGACTCCTCTCAACGCTATCCTGGGGTATGCCCAACTCTTGGGGATGCACGGCCAGACCACCCTCTCCCTCGAGGACTCCGACCATGTGGCCCAGATCCTGAAGGCCGGATGGCATCTTCTCGAGCTCATCGACCAGCTTCTCGACCTTGGGCGCATCGAGTCGGGAAACATCCTCATCACCCCCACCGAGGTCGATCTCCGGGAGCTTGCGGGGGAGAGCTTTCTTATGGCCGGAGAGCTCTACGAAAAGAAAAGGATCTCCTTCCGGAACCTCGT
Organism: Nitrospirota bacterium; assembly: GCA_027366615.1. Taxonomy (GTDB): domain Bacteria; phylum Nitrospirota; class Leptospirillia; order Leptospirillales; family Leptospirillaceae; genus UBA4572. The sequence continues at coordinate 1,124 of DAHXNG010000101.1, forward strand.
CCCCGAAGGGCTCGCCTCCCGGGCCGACCGGGACCGTCTCCGCCAGGTGCTGATCAACCTCCTCTCCAACGCCGCCAAGTACAGCGACCCCGAGCGGGAGGTGACGGCGGCGGGAGCTCTCCGCGACGAGTCGACCGTCCTTCTCTCCGTCTCGGACCAGGGATGGGGAATGACCCCCGAGCAAAAGGACCACCTCTTCGAGTCATTCAACCGCCTGGGGGCCGAGGAAAAGGGCGTCTCCGGAACCGGCGTGGGCCTTGTCATCGTCAAGCAGCTCGTCGAGCGGATGGGAGGGACGATCAGTGTCGAAAGCCAGCCCGGACGCGGGAGCGTCTTCATGATCGTCCTCCCAAGGGCCTGACGCCTCTCCCACCCCTCCGAACGAATCAGTCGAGCTCCTCCTCGTCGGCCTTCACATCGCCCTCCGCCTCAAGGACTGCGGCCTCCTCCAAATGGGAGGCCCCGGGAGAGGGCTTCTTTTGCACACCGATGACCATTCTCGCCACAAGCCGCGCCAGGGAGGGGCCTGCCACAAGAACGAAGAGAAAGCGCAAAGTCTGCAACGCCATGACAAAGGGAACGTCGAGCCGGGGATAGGAGGCGGCGATGATCGCCACCGAGTCCATCCCGCCGGGAGAGGTGGCAAGATAGGCCGTCAGGGGATCGATC
>DAHXNG010000112.1 GCA_027366615.1 Nitrospirota bacterium
TAATGGGGGATTTCGATGTGGATCGGCCCTTCGTCCTTCTGCTCCTTCGTGGGAACCCAGTAGAAGGGATGGCTAAATGTGTGGGAACCGGCCTCCACATTGGGAAGGGCAAATATTTTTCTCGCCCAGAAGACGCGCCCCGCCGATCCCTGCACCCGGGGATCGATCTGGCTTGTAATCACCGAGACGGTAAAAGGGAGAGGGGTGGGCTTGAAGATCTCCCGGTAGAGCACCTCGGAAGACATCCGCCGCCGCTTGTAGTGGGAGAGGGTCTCGAAGGCATCGCCGTCGACCTGGCTGTAGAAGATGCGCTCCCCGTTCAGCGTCGTAAGATCCATCCGGGGGAGATCCCGGATATGAAGGATCGTCTCGAGAAAGCGGAACGGGTTCACAAACCAGAGCGTATGCTCGGCGTCGAGGGAGGGCCACCGGATCATGAAGGGGTCGAAGACCATCCCCCCCCAGGGGGCCACCATCCCGTAGGGGCTCTCAAGCCCCTCGTTTCTGAACTCGCGGCTCTTCACCCCCAGGAAGGTACGGTTGGCAGGTGAGAGGCTCACGAGCGGCCTGAAGGCGATGGGAGTCAGCGGCAGAGGATACTCGAACCCCATCAGGGAAGGATCCCGGTGTCCGTAGTCGAGGTCGAAGGGGTTGGTGTCCCACACGCCTTCCTTCTTGAGCCCCATGCGCAGGAGGACCCGGTCCCGGAAGCTCCCGGCCGCCTCGAAGTTCGGGTCGGATTTCTTTCTTTCGGGGAAGTCCTCCAAAATGGCAAACGGGATCCGGTGGTCGAGGAGCCCTGAGACAAAGTGCCAGAAGGCCAGGGAGTCGGGCAAGGGATTTCTGTCGATCTGGAGAAAGACCGCCCGGTAGCGGGAAAGCGAGCCCGGATCGGGGAAGCCCCGGGTCATCTTTCGGTAGACCGCGTCGAACCCCAGGTAGTTGAGAGGGAACTCCCAGTAGGCCCGAAAGTTGTTGGCATCGTCCGACTCCCTGTCCGGGCCGTAGTAGAGGACATAGCAGGTGCGATGGATCCTCTCCCATCCTCCCGATGAGGCCTTTTTTGCCCCCCTGCCCCCGCCGGCGGCATGGGCCAAAGAGGGAGCGGCCCCGGCGAGGGCTGCCAGGAGAAGAAGACCGGCCACAGCGGCCTTTTTTGCCCCCCCCGCGGGAGCCGTATCCGGGATGACAAGCTCTTCCTTCTCCGGAGGGGAGCTCTCCTCCTGTGACGCGACATTCACATAGTCCGGAGGCTTCATGAAGACGCTGAACTCGAAGTCGTAGACCCCGCGGTCGACCAGGGAGTAGCCGTAGACGCACGAGAGAAGGCAGGCGGCAAGATACCCCATTCCCTCGAGCCGGGGGCTCACGTTCCAGAGGAGGACGGTCAGTCCGGCGTTCGACAGAAGGAGCACCCAGGCCAGGGCGCTCACCATCTTTTGCTGGTTGAAGTAGAGGAGAAGGGTGAACTCCATCGTCAGGATCACCTGGCAGAACCCCCCCAGGGCTCCCATGCGGAAGACGGGAAGGGCCAGGAGATCTGCGTGGAAAAGCGAGAGGATCCCGTGGCCGTTCAGCACCACGACAAAGGTCACCGCCCCCTGGATCTTCAGGATATAACCGAGCCCCCGCTTGATGAAGGCGACCATCTGCTCCTTGGCCTCGAGCACCTCGGAGAGGGGCCTTCGCCCTTCGAGCAGGATGAAGACCCCCCGGTAGCGCTCGTAGAATCCCGTCTCAAAATAGAAGACGAAGAGCGCCAGAGTGGGGATGACCGTCAAAAGCGAGAAGAACATGGCGATGTCGTAGAGCCGGTTCACGTGGATATACCCCACGATCTTCTCCGAGCCGGGACCGTACCAGAAGAGGATCTTGTCGACCCAGATACCGAGCGTCATGACAAGGCCCAGAAGCATGAGACGCGTGCGGTGTTTCAGGAAGGAGACGAAGGTCCGGTTCCAGCGGATCGGTCCGGGGAACTCCACAAAGATCCTCGCCCCCAGAAGGGCCACGATCACCCCTTCGCCCAGAAGATAGCCGAAGAGGGCTCCGGCCGCTCCCCCATGGCGGGCCCCCAGGAGGGTTCCCCCGACGGAGGTGGCCACGCCCATGAGAAAGGCCCCCCCCACCGATCCGTAGTCGTGGAGCGTCGAGACGAGCGAAGTTGTGATCCAAAGGAGGATCAGAACGACGAGAAGTCCGTAGTATCCCAGACTCTCCGCAAGCCCCAGGTGGAGGGGAAGGACGAGGAGTGCCGACAGAGGAACGCCAAAGAGAAGGGCGAGGGCCCCCGAGGTCAGGTAGATGGAGCGGTTGTCGGAAAACTTCATTTCGAAGAAGCGGTCGGCCACGAAACGTGTCGCGGGAAGCTGGAGGAGGGAGACCATCAGGAGAGAGGCGAAGAAGGCGAAGGTCACAAGGGAGCGAAAAAGGAGATAGTCCCTCACCCGGGTAAAGTAGCCCAGGCTCGAATAACTCACGACCAACAACCCTATGGTCGTGAGAAGCCAGGGACCGGCGGCGACGATGGCCGAGAGGATGAAGCCCCCGGCCAGGGAGGAGAGGTCCTCTTTTGATGCGAGCTTCCGGAGGACAAAGCCGATGCCGGCCACTAGAGCACCCCCCTCCGGTAGATCTCCCGGTAGGAAGAGAAGACCGCTTCTTCCCGGTAGAACCTCTCCATCCGGATCCTCGCCGCCCGGCCCATTCTCCGGCGGAGATCCTCGTCGCGCAGGATCCGGAGGATGGAGAGGGCCGTTTCGTCGGGGTTCCCGACTGTAGTGACGATCCCGCCCGGTCCCAGGAGACGGTCCTCCCTGAGGCGGCCGTTGATGAGCTCGTCGCAGGCGCCTACGCGGGTCGCCACGGTGGGAACCTCATAGACGGCGCCCTCCATGATGACGAGGGGCTGGGCCTCGGAGAGCGAGGTCAACACCAGGAGGTCGAGCCTTGGCAGATAGTCGGAGACCCGCACCGAACCGGTGAAGGTCACGTGGCCCGAAAGCTCGAGAAGCTCCACGAGGTTCTGGCACTCCCTGGCGTATTCGGGATCCTGGTCCATGGGTCCCATGATCAGGATGCGAACCGCCGGGTACTGGTCGGCCACCAGACGGCACGCCTGAATGAAGGTCTTGACGTCCTTGATCGGAACGACCCGCCCGATGAACCCCACGAGGCGCTCCCCTCCCTCCTCTCGTTGTCGGGGGGAAAGAGAGATCGGCTCCCCGATCGCGATGCCATTGGGAATTACCCGGGTCCGCTCCGGGTCGGCCCCATCCCGGATCTGGATGCTCCGGTTCCCCTCGAAGAGGGTCACGATCGTATCGGAATAATGGTAGACGATGCGGCCCAACTGCTCGAAGATCCGCATCCAGAACCCCTTGATCGTCTCCCGGATCGGGCGCACCGTCGCCTCGTCGCCCTGGCTTTGTCCGATCCACTGGGCGAGCGCGATCTCGATCTTGCGCTCGCGGGTGTAGATCCCGTGTTCGGTCAGGACCAACGGCCGGCCGTAGGCGAGCTTCCCCATGACCCCAAGCATCCCGGCATAGCCCGAGGCCAGGGAGTGGTAGACCCGGGCCTCCGGGAGCGGGGCCGACAAAAGGGCAAAGAGGGGAAGGTGGGTGGTCCGCCACATCCAGAAAAAGTCGATGAAGGCCTCATGAGAAAACTGCGCCTCGTAGAACTCCTGGATCAAAGACCAGGCCTGCCGGCCCGAGGAGAGCGTCCGGAAAAGCTCCGGAGTCAATCCCGTCGTCCGAAGATGGTCAAAGAGCTCCCCGAAGGCCTCGGGAGCCCCGGCAAGAAGGGAGCGGTGAAAGAGGCGAAGGAGATCGATGAGCTTCTTTTCCTCCTCGGGAGAAAGCATCCCGCCTTCGCTCTCGAGGGTTGTCGCCCCGCCCCCCAAAGAAAGGGTCGTGATGCCGGAGACGTTGTCCGGACGCGGGAAGAGCCAGGGTCCGGGCTCCCGCTCGGCGATCAGACAATAGAGATGGAAGCGAACCTCCGGAAGATGGGTGATGAGCTGGTGGGTCCAGGAGGAGACCCCCCCGGTCACAAAGGGATAGGTCCCCTCGAGGATCAGACAGACATCGGCCACCCCCTCCCCCGTCTCCTTCACGACGCCCCCCCGGGGGAGGATCCCACCCAGACCGCCATGTAGTCGGGGAGCGGATGTCCTCCCCAAAGCGCCTGCGAACCGGAGATATCCTCCCGGAGCTCCCGGAACCGGCCGGATTCGTAGAGGTTCACCCACTCGAGCCTCTTGAGGTCGAGGGGATCGCCCCCGGAGGCAAGCCTCTCCTGGGCCTGGACAAAGACCTCTTTGTTTTGGCGCGAGGCCGCGACGTTTGCCACATGGAGAAGCTCCTCCCGAGAGAGCCTCTCCCCGGCCGAGAGGGCCGCACCGTAACAGGAGAGGCCCGAGAGAAAAAGGCTCCTGGCCAACCGGTCGCCGACAAGTCCCGACTCGGCATACTCGAGGTAGGAACGGCCGAGGGTCGCATTCGGGATCACGGGGTCGGGGCTCTCCCTTAGTGACCGCGTCTGCTCCTGGAACTTCTTTTCAAGCCGGGTCAGGATGGTCGTGGCAAATAGACGGACCTCGTCGTCGGGATCGTTCCGGGCCCCCCGGAGGATCCGGATCGCCCGGGGCGTCACCTCCCGGGAGGCCAGCCGGTCGATCAGGGCCTGCTT
>DAHXNG010000120.1 GCA_027366615.1 Nitrospirota bacterium
CGGTTGAAACGATAGGAAAATGCGGCCAAGTAGCGCGGAGCGTATTTGCCGAAGTCAAAGGCATGGTAGGCCCCGGAGAGGCTGGTCTTGAGATTGCCCAGGATGGTGTTGATCCAAAAGAAATCCGGGAGCTCCTTGGGCTTTCGCCCGGCGGCCACGGAAGCCTGATGATGACAGCCTGCTTCGGTCACCCCTGTGAAGCAGGCGAGCCCGTCAGAGAGCACGGAGCACCCCGGGGCGAGGTGGTCTTTGGCCCAGTCTACAATCGCCTTGCGCGTAAAGCCGGGGACCACCGTCAGGTTGATGTGCAAAGGATGTCCGCGATCGTCGAGAGAGATCGCCGCGACAAAGGGCACCTTGTTTTTCCGACGAACACTTGCCGTGATTCTTCTTTCCCTGGCCTTCTCCCCAGAGTACTTTTCATTTAAGGTTCTATGTTAGATAAATTTAATTTTATCCTGTAAGCCTTTTTTATCTTAAAGCCCTTCTCTTCCAACGTTCTTTCCAATCCGCTATTCTTGACGGCCGGAGGATTTCCCAAAATTACACAAGGCAGGAGGAGTAAAATGTCGGACACGGCCCACAAAGTCTCGGAGTGGCCCCCTTATGAACGTCCCCGGGAGAAGCTTGTGAGCTCGGGGGCCAGGAACATGAACGATTCTGAGCTTCTGGCGATTCTTCTCAGGACGGGAAACAAGAACGAGTCGGCAGTAGCCCTGGCAAAGCGCCTCCTGACGACATTTGGCGGCATCCCCGGACTCTCGCGGGCGCTCGTTCCCGAGCTTTCGAAGGTCAAGGGGGTGGGGTTGGCCAAGGGGGCCCAGATCCTGGCGGCGCTCGAACTTGGCCGAAGGCTCTCCGAGCGCTCCCTTGTTCCCGAGGAGTCCATCCGTTCGGGGGAGAGCGTCTATCGTCTGCTGGGACCCCGTCTTCGGGAGGAGCGCAAGGAGAGCTTCTGGGTGCTTCTGCTCGACACGAAGCACCGGCTTCGGCGGTTGGAAAAGATTTCGGAAGGGACGCTGTCGATGACGCCGGTCCATCCGCGGGAGGCCTTCTCTCCTGCCGTCAGGGAGTCCGCCGCGGCTGTGATCTTTGTCCACAACCACCCCTCGGGGGATCCGGAGCCCTCGCCCGACGACTGGGCCCTGACCACCCGACTTGTGGAGTGCGGAACGCTTCTGGGAATCCGCGTCCTCGACCACGTGGTCACGGGGGACCATGCCTTCGTGAGCCTCAGGGAGCGAGGGGCACCGATGGGAGGGTAGCCGGGGGAAGAAATCTCAAAATGGCGGCCAGGGCCAGGAGTGCGGCGAGAAGAATGGGGGGGGTCAGGAGAAAGCCCGTGCGTATATAGGGTCCCCAGCCGATCTTCTCGCCCTTTTTTTCGAGAACATGGAGCCAGAGGAGTGTGGCGAGGCTTCCGATGGGGGTGAGCTTGGGTCCGAGGTCGCAGCCAACGATGTTGGCGTAGACCATCGCCTGGCGTACAGGCTCGGAGAGGTGGGAGGCCTGGTGGATGGCAAGGGTGCCGACGAGAACGGCCGGGAGGTTGTTCATGACGGAGGAGAGGATCGCCGCAAGAAAGCCCATCCCGACCGAGGAGGCGGTGACTCCGAAGGCTCCGATTCCGTCGAGAAGGCGAGCGAGGTGGTCGGTGAGCCCTGCGTTTCTGAGGCCGTAAACGACGAGGTACATGGAGAGCGAGAAGAGGACGATCTGCCAGGGGGCCTCGAGAAGGACCTTTCGCACGTCGATCGGGGCCTTCGAACCGGACGGCTGTCTTCTCGATGCAAGAAGAAGCAGGAGAAGTGCGGCTGCGGACATGATGACAAAGGCGGGAAGATGAAGCCTTGCGGTCGCGAAGTAGGCCGCGAGCACGCCGGCAAGGACCGGAAAGCCCGCCCGGAAGACGACCGGATCGCGGATCGCGCTCCTCGGGTCGGGAAGCTCCTCCGCATGGGGGGGGTCCGTCAGGTGATGGCCGAAAAGGAGCCAGAGCGCCAGGGCGGTTGCCCCGACCGAGACGATGTCCACCGGAACCATGACCGCGGCGTACCTGTCGAAGGGGATGTGAAAGTATCGGGCCACGATGATGTTCACGAGGTTTGAGATCATAAGGGGGAGGCTTGCCGTATCGGCGATGAAACCCGTGGCGATGATGAAGGCCAGTGCGCCCTTTCGCGAAAACTTCATGCGAAGGAGAAGGGCCAGGACGATGGGGGTCAGAAGAAGTGCGGCCCCGTCGTTGGCAAAGACTGCCGAGATGGCGGCGCCCAGAAGGATCACGAAGAAAAAAAGCCTTCGTCCGGAGCCTCCACCGGCGCGGGTAATGACGAGGGCGGCATAGTGAAAGAATCCGGCCTCGTCTAGCAGAAGCGAGATCACGATCAGGGCGACGAAGGTGAATGTGGCGTCCCAGACGATGTGCCAGACCACCGGGATGTCGCTCGTCCGGATCGTCCCGGTGGCAAGTGCGACCAGTGCCCCGGCAGTGGAGCTCCATCCGATGCCCAGTCCCCGGGGCTGCCAGATGACGAAAAGAAGGGTGACGAGAAAGATCGAAAGGGCCAGCAGGGGGAGATCTCCGGTAAGGGATTGAGGTTTGAAAGGAAGGAGCGTTTCTGGTAGTCTAGCGAAAGAAGGAATTATTGTAAAGTTGTTGAAGTATTGGATCGTTGTCGAGGGCACCTCCAACGGTGCGCAATGGAGGCGGGGAGGCCAAAGGAGATGAGTGCCGAGAAATCGGGAAAAGAAAAAGAGGCTCCGACGACGGAGCTCCCCCTCCTGCGGGTTCTTTTTCTCTGTACGGGCAACTCCTGCCGTTCGATCATGGCGGAGGCCCTGGCGCGCCATCTTTTCCCTCCGGGAATGGTCGCCGACAGTGCCGGAAGCAAGCCCGCGGGAGCGGTCAACCCGAAGGCCCTGACCACGCTTTTCCGGGCGAGGATCCCGGCCGAGGGGCTCAAGAGCAAATCCTGGGAGGATCTCTCCGGGAGCTACGATCTTGTCGTGACCCTCTGCGACAGCGCGGCGGGAGAGAGTTGCCCTCTCTATCTGTCGAAGGCGGTGCGCGTCCACTGGGGGCTTCCGGATCCGGCGAGGGCCGCAGGGTCGGATGAGGAGATCGACCGGGCCTTTCGTCAGGCCTTCGCGACGATACGCAAAAGGATCGAGGTCTTTCTTGCGCGAGTGGAGGAGGCCTCAGGTGCGAATCCCCGGAGGCTTCCCTCCCGGGAGATCCTGGAGTCCATCGCCGGCATCGGCTGACGGGGAGGTCGGACGACTAGAAAAACCTGTCGACGGGGGGAGGACCTTCCGGCGGCATTTCGAGGAGGCGGCAGGGTGACGGAGGCGAAAGAGAGGCGTGCCGGCGGGGTCGGGAAGAGGGAAAAGGCCCGCGAGGGCAGGGTTTTGGCGACATTCGAAGCCCTCTCCTCGGAGGTGAGGCTGGGGATTTTCCGGCTTCTCGTCGCCCACGAGCCGGCCGGACTCGTGGCGGGGGAGATCTCCGGCACTCTGGGGATCCCTCCGACCAACCTCTCCTTCCACCTCAAGGCTATGACCCATGCCGGGCTCGTCGAGGGGCAACCCCGGGGGCGCTTCATCCGATACCGGGCCCGGATCCGGACGGTCGAGGAGGTGGTCTCCTACCTCACCGAGAACTGCTGCCAGGCCTCTTCATCCGGGTCCTGCTCTCCGGAGTCTCCCGAGGGGTAATCGGTTTCAGTCTTTCTTCCTGTTTTTCCTGTACCAGTCGAGAAGTGACGTCGTCCCGGAATCGTGGGGCGGCCCATCCTGACTCTTCCCTCCGATTTCTCCGATAATCCTTACCGCCATGACCTTTCCGAGCTCGACTCCCCACTGGTCGAAGGAGTCGATTCCCCAGAGGATCCCGCTGGTGAAGACGCTGTGTTCGTAGAGCGCCACGAGGGCGCCGAGCGTCCCGGGCGTGAGCTCGGGAGCGAGGATCGTGTTCGAGGGGCGGTTGCCCTCGAAGGTGCGGTGGGGGACTTGAAGCTCGGCGACCCCGGCAGCCCGGACCTCCTCGGCGGTCTTTCCGAAGGCCAGGGCCTCCCCCTGGGCCAGGAGGTTTGCCATCAGGATGTCGTGATGGTCCCCCAAAGGGTTCTTCGAGCGGGCGAAGCCGATGAAGTCGATGGGGATCAGGTGGGTGCCCTGGTGGATCAGCTGGTAGAAGGAGTGCTGTCCGTTGGTGCCGGGCTCGCCCCAGTAGATGGGGCCGGTGGCGGTGTCCACGGGGGA
>DAHXNG010000121.1 GCA_027366615.1 Nitrospirota bacterium
CCCAGCCCAAAGAGTCTCGACACCCTCGCGATCGCATCGGGACCCACCTTCATCCCCAGTGTATAAAAGAAGATGTCACAGGACTGCTCGATGGCCTTATGAAGATGGATCGTCCCATGGCCCCCTTTTTTCCAGTCGTGAAAGATGACGGAGCCGACACGAAAGGTCCCTCCGCACCGGAAGGACTTCTCCGGGTCGAGCTTGTGCTCCATGAGACCGGCCATCGTCGTGACGATTTTAAAGACTGAACCCGGAGGGTAGAGTCCCTGGGTCGCCCTGTTGGTCAGAGGATGCTCCGGGGCACGCACGAGGGTGTTCCAACGAGCGGTACTCATCGCCTGAGAGAGCTCCCCCGGACTATAGCCCGGATGGCTCGCCAGGGCCAGAACCTCTCCATTTCTTGGGTCTAGGGCGACGACGGCGCCCCTCCTCTCTCCCAGCATACGCTCGGCGACAGACTGAAGGCGCACATCGATGGTGAGGCGAAGGGACTGTCCTTCTCCCGGAGGCTTGTTTCTGAGATTCTTGACCATGGTTCCGTGAGAATTAACGAGCTGGCGACGCATTCCGGGGGTCCCCTGGAGAATGGCATCGTATTCCTTCTCAATTCCTGACTTGCCGACTCCAGTCCCGGGGGGAAGATGCCGGTACAGGGAGCTCTTCAAATCGTCGGGGGTAAAAGAGCCGACATAGCCCAGAAGGTGGGCGGCAAGGTTATTCTCGGGATAGATCCGCCGGGGCATGACCTGTATGAAGAATCCGGGAAGACGGTAGAGATCCATGTTGACTCGGCCGACCTGGGCCATCGAAAGCCCGGTGGCAAGTGGCAGGGGAACGTGGGGAGGGAGAACGAAGCCGAGTTTGCGAAAGGAGCGACGGAGACGGGCGACCGGAATACCGAGATCTGTCGCAACCCAGGAGATCTCGCGGCGGTCGCGAACCTCTCCCCGAACCTCAAAAAGAGCAAAATTCGGGCCGTTGTGGACAAGAACGACTCCGTTCCGGTCGGTAATTTCCCCCCTAAGAGGGGGAATCGGTGTCGATTTTACAATATTTTCCCGGGCCAGGGCGAGATAATGCCCGTGCTTGATCACCTGAATAACATAGAGCCGGATGATCACCACCGAAAGGCCGACCCAAAACAGCAAGAGCAATCCGCGAAGACGCGCCCTGGGTGTGCCCAGCAACCTTTTTTTAAGAGAGCGGGAGTCCAATGCCATGATGTTTTTGTGAACGGAATCCCCCGGCTCCTCCGAAATGCCGCCCCAGAAACACGAACAGCATGCCGAGAGTTCCGGAGATTGCGTCCATCGTCAGCCAATCCTTCAATAGGTCTACCGTGAGGGGATGGTCCAGGATAAGGCGGGAGAGCAACCCCATTCCCAGGTCAACCCCCATGATCATCCAGAGAAATCCATAGAGTTTTCCCACCGAAGCGCCCACAGAAATCCGGAGCCTTCCGGCAACAAATCCTTCAAATGCATATCGGAGAACAACGATCACTGGAGGCCCCGGGAAAACAAGCACCGTCAGACCTCCCGCCAGTGCTCCAAGGAAAACCCCTTCCGCGGCCCGTTTTTTCTTAAGCAAGAGATAGAGAAAAACGGGGATAAAATTCAGCTCCTGCAAAAAAGAAGGCAACCATCGCGCGGCCGAAAAAAGAATCAGTACAGAGAGCGTCAGAAAGAGGGCCCGGGCGGGAAGATTCACCGACTCTCCTTGCCCAGAAGCGGGCTCGCAGTCCAGGAAAGGGGCGGCACCAGGACAAAAACGGCCCAAAGGTCTCCGAGCCGTTCCTCGGGTTTCATATCTATCGTCTGAAAGATCCGGCGGCCGGAATCCCCGTGCGAGACGACAGTGCCTATCGGCTCCTCCGGCGGGAAATATCCGTCATCACCCGTCGTGACAACCTCGCTGCTCCTGTCCACATGCGTCAACGAGGGAATGTAGCGCAAGGAAAGCGGCCGCTCCCCACCCCGTCCCCTGACAAGCCCCTTCTGACCGGAGTCAGTCAGGCGCCCCTCCAGAGCGAAAAGTGGATCCTCGACCCAGATAACCTGGGAGAAAACGTCGAAGACGCGTACAACGTAACCCACCACACCCCGGGAACCGATCACCCCATCCCTGACAGCGACCCCCCGGTTCTTCCCGCAGTCGAGAAGGAGTGTCCGAGGAGAGTCTGTTGAGGTTTCCGCCATAACGTGGCAAGCGATCGTCTTCTGGGATATACGGGCCTTTATGCCCAGCAGCGCTTCAAGATCCCGTGTTCTGAGATTGAGGATCTTTTCATGGGCAAGCTCCCGGTTGAGATTTGCCACCTGGTTCTTGAGACGGAGGTTCTCCTTCTGAACACCCAGGAGGTCAACGTAATGGCCGAAAAACCCCGAAGTCTCCCGCGAGACACCCGTCACCCCCGAAAGGAGCGAGCGGATGGCGAACAGGGGAGGATCAAGGATCCACCGCTCGAAGAGGTCGGGATAGAATCCCACGACAACGAGGGCTGCAAGAAGGGCGGAAGAAGCCAGCAGAAGCTTTCCGGACAAGGATCTTTTCGTAGGCTGTTTCAATGCGCCTCAGTCTCCGAGAGATACCTTTCTCAGCACGTCGAGCTCTTCTAGGGTCTTTCCTGTCCCGGTCACCACCGTAATCAGAGGATCGTCGACCGTAATGATCGGAAGACGGATCTCGTCCCGGATCCGGATATCGAGACCGCGGAGCATAGAGCCCCCTCCGGTGAGGACGATCCCCCGGTCAATGATATCGGCCGAAAGCTCGGGAGGGGTGTTCTCGAGTGTTTTCTGGACGATGGCGACGATGCTGTTGATCGTGTCCGAGAGCGCTCCGCGGATCTCCTCCTCGGTAATCCTGAGAGTCTTCGGAAGGCCTGTGATGAGGTCTCGACCCTTGATAATCATGGTGTGGCCCTCCTTCTGGGGACAGGCCGAACCGATCTCCATCTTGATGCGTTCGGCCATGGAGTCCCCGATAAGGAGGTTGTGATGCTTTTTGATGTAGCCGATGATGTCCTCGTCCATCCGGTCTCCAGCGATCTTGATAGACTCACTGTAGACCGTTCCTCCGAGGCTGATGACGGCAACGTCGGTCGTCCCGCCCCCGATATCAATGACCATGTTTCCGGAGGGCTCCATGATCGGGAGGCCTGCACCGATAGCTGCCGCCAGGGGCTCTTCGATCAGGTAGACCTCCCGGGCTCCTGCCATCCTCGCCGAGTCCTTGACGGCCCTCTGAGCGACAAGGGAGATGCGGGAAGGAACGCAGATCACCATGCGGGGTCTGACGAAGGTCGAACGTCTGTGAACCTTGTTGATAAAGTAAGAGAGCATCTGCTGGGCGATGTCGGGATTGTCGATGACGCCGTTTCTGACCGGGCGCACCGCCACAATATTCCCCGGAGTCCGGCCGAGCATCTTCTTGGCCTCACGGCCGATAGCGAGTACCGTCCCGGACTTCTGGTCCATGGCAACGATCGAAGGCTCATTGATGACAATCCCCTGCTCGCGGACGTAGACAAGGGTATTGGCCGTTCCAAGATCGATAGCCAGATCCTGTGAAAGAAAGCCGAAAAGATTCGCAATGAGACCCAATTCCTTTTCCTTTACTCTTGGGGAACCCGTGATTCCGTTGATCCGGTAGTCGAGCTTCCGACTCCAGGTCCGCCTCCGGAGCCGAGGCTCCTGTCCGCAATTTTTTTCACTGCCGTTCCCGCCAGATCGTCGCCCAGCCTCCTGTCGGAACGCATGCCGACCAGCAGGAGTCCCTCAAGGGAGACGACCGCCAGAGCGAGGATCCATCCCACCCATGGAATCTGTCCCAGCATGTAGGCAAGGCCTAGCGGGGAATTCCGAAGAGTCGACTCGTAGAGGCTGCAGACCTCTCCTCCGTGTCCAAGAACGCGAAGCCCCGCCAGCCTCTTTCCCAAGCTGCGACCTCCGGGAAGACCGTCGGCCATGAGCAGGTATGCCGTCGCCGCAAGCCACGCAAGCCAGGAGCTCCCGAGAAGAAATCCCGCATGCTCGAGGGAGAGCGCGACGAGATAGTCGACGAACTTAGCAAGGAATCTGTCAAACAAGGCGGAAAAGCGGTCAGACGTCTCCCGTATCTCCACTTCCGAGCCTCCAGATCCGCCAGAATGCGTATTGCGCAAAGGTTGCGATTAAGACAACTTACCCTTCATGAACGAAAATTGCAACACGACACCCCGGTGACATTCTTTATCCGGAGGGGATCCCCTTGATTTAACCGGCTTAGGAAAGGACCGCCCGGATCTCCCCGAAGACCGTACTGCAGGGCCGATCTCCGAAGATGGCCGACCCCATGACGAAGGTATCCGCCCCGCTGTCCGCCACCCGGGCAAGATTTCCGGCCTTGATTCCCCCGTCGACTTCAAGCCGGATGTGGCGGGCTCCGGCCTCATCGAGGAGGGTCCGCATGGCGGCAATCTTTTTTATGGAATGAGGAATGAAGGACTGGCCTCCGAAGCCGGGATTGACCGTCATGACCAGCACAAGGTCGATCATGTCGAGGATATCGACAACCGTCCCGACCGGGGTCGCCGGGGAGAGCGCCACGCCGGCCTTCATCCCCAGGGCTCCGATGCGCGCCAGCACAAAGTGTAGGTGGGTCGTGGCTTCGACATGGACTGTAACCCGGTCGATGCCGGCGTCGGCCAGTTCCTGCAGATAGATCTCGGGGTGCAGAACCATCAGATGGGCTTCGAGGGGGAGCGTCGTGATCTTTCTGAGCCCCGCCACCACAGGAGGACCAAAGGTCAGGTTCGGAACGAAATGGCCATCCATCATGTCGAGGTGGAAGAGATCGGCTCCGGCTTCCTCTGCCGACTTGACCTCTTCTCCCAGCCGGAGGAAGTCGGCCGACAGGATTGAGGGGGCGATCAGAAGGTTACGGCCGTTTCTGGAGAAGCCCATTAAAAGGCATGCCTGTGCTGGGGAACAGAAGAGCCGGCCAGGGCCTCAAGCCGGCGAATGCGCTCCTTTGTCGGAGGATGTGTCGAGAAGAGCGACATGAGGCCTCCCGCATGAAAGGGTTCGAGGATAAACATGTGAGATGTGGCGGGATTGGCTGCCATGGGCACCGCCTCGACCCCCCGCTCGAGCTTGGCCAGGGCCCGTGACAGAAAGAGGGGGTTCCCGCAGAGCTTCGCTCCTCCGTCATCGGCCGAGAACTCTCTCGATCGGGAGATCGCCATCTGCACCAGCATGCCGGCAATCGGCGCGAGAATGACCATGAGGAGGTCGCTCCA
>DAHXNG010000126.1 GCA_027366615.1 Nitrospirota bacterium
GATGTCTTCTGGCAGGGGGAGCCCTCTCCCGCCACCCGCGAGCGCATGATGAAGATCCTCGATGAAACGGTCCGCACGAACAGACTCTTCTCCGACCTGCCCACCTTCTCTGTGGTCCACACAGTCCTCAACCCGGAGACCCCCCTGCCCGATATCCCCGACGACCGCCTAAGGCTCTCGACCAAGACGCTTCTTCTCGACGCCCCCAAGGTGGGAGGAATCGCAGGCGTCGGCATCCACGCGGGCAAGATGAGGGACATGACCGGCCAGCTCGTGGTGGAGAGTCTTCTCACAACGGTGGTGAACGTCCTGGGCTCGGTCAAGGCCATGTACCTCTACACCAAGGAGATCGAGTACTACGCGAGCCGGGACCCCCTGACCGGTCTCTACAACCAGAGGATCTTCTGGGACCTCATGGACTACGAGACGGGGCGGGCCGACCGCCATGCCAGCCCTTCCTCCCTCCTCATCATCGACTGCGACAACTTCAAGGTGATCAACGACACCTACGGCCACGCCGCAGGAGACAGGGTGCTCATCGCACTCGCCCGGATCCTTGAAGACGTCTGCCGGACGGGAGACATCGTCTGCCGCTACGGAGGCGACGAGTTCGCCGTCATCGCAAGCGAGGCCGACACCGGCCAGGCCCGCACTCTGGCCGACCGGATCCACGGGGCCGTGAGGGCCACGAAGTTCGAGCTTCCGGACGTTCCCTATCCCGCCACGCTCTCGATCTCGGTGGGCATCGCAAGCTACCCCCACCACGCCAAGCACGCGCGGGACCTCTTCGTGGTCGCCGACCACATGATGTACCGGGCCAAGAAGATGGGAAAGGATCTCGTCGTCGAGGCCAACGAGGAGGATGTGGCCGAAGCCTTCCGGGCCGCCGGAGAAAATCAGGTGACCATCATCCGAGCCGTCACGGAAAAACGCGTAGTTCCGGTCTTCCAGCCGATCCGGGAGCTCTCCTCCGGACAGATCTACGGCTACGAGGTCCTCTCGCGACTCAGACTCTCCGACGACGACGCCGTCCTCGTTCCCGCGGGCGACTTCATCGAGACGGTGGAGGAGGCCGGGCTGATTGCAAAAATGGACTATCTCACCATGGAAAAGGCTTTTCATGAGGTCGTCCGCACAGGATTTTCGGGACCTGTCTTCGTCAACCTCTCCCCCCGCTCCCTCATCGTCTCCGACTTCATGCCCACAGTAGAGGGGATCGTCCGGGAGGCGGGCATCAATCCCGCCCAGATCGTCTTCGAGATCACCGAACGCGAGACGGTCAAGAACCTCAAGATCCTCGAAGGGTTCATCCAGAACCTCAGGCTCCGCGGCTTCCGATTCGCCATAGACGACTTCGGCTCGGGATTTGCCTCCCTCAACTACCTGCGATTCTTCCCCGTCGACTTTTTAAAAATCGAGGGCGAGTTCATCCGGGGACTCACCGGAACGGGCCCCGTCGACGGGGCGATCGTCAGCTCCATCGTCACTTTGGCTCGCACTCTCGGGATCCCCACGATCGGGGAGTACGTCGAGTCGGAGACGATCCTGGAATTGGCCCGGAAGACGGGGGTCATCTACGGACAGGGCTACCACCTGGGCCACCCGTCCCCAACACTTCTCGACAGGTAGGGAGGGTGCCCTTCCCCCTCCGTCGTCCTGACACGGGATACAAGGAGAGCTTTTTCCGAAAGGCCAGCGACAATTTCGTGTAAGCCCCCACACTGGGCCCCCACACTGGGAAAGAAAGCCGCGAAAACTGCCGGAGACCTTTCCGGTGTTCGAGATATAATAAAAGAAAGATCCGGGGGAGAAAAAGAAGAAAAACGAAACCGGTCGAGAGGACCTCTGTCCCGGACCATCAGCCCCGGATCAAGGAGTTAAGGAGGCAATCACATGTCGCATCGATTGATGTGGAGTGCGGATGTTTATGACGAAGAGGTCTACCGGATTGCAAAGGACCCGGGCAATCCGGAGCATCTTCGGATGATGGATCAGATCCTGAATATAGACAAGCTCGAAAACATCGAGAGAATGTTTTCGCCCAATGAAATCAGAGCTGCTTTGCCATACATCTCCTTTCGTCCCTCCTTCCGCCGCGACATTATCGAAACCGCCCTCTCATACTGGGAAAGAGGAATCCATCATGCTTACCCCCCTGCAGAGCTCGGTTCTTAAATCACTTTTCCAGCAAAGCGGCATTGGATCTATGGGTTTCTACCTGACAGGGGGAACAGCTTTGTCTGCATTCCATCTCCACCACAGACTCTCCGAGGATCTCGACCTGTTCACGCGGGTGGAGGATCTTGATTTTAGCGTGGCGCTCCGCCATGTGCGTGAGCTCGCCTCCTCATTTGGAAAGACGGAAGTCTCGATCTCGTCGCCGGGATTTCTCCGGCTCCATATCCTTGGCGACAACGGAAGATGGGATCGGCTCAAACTCGAATTTGCAAAGGACGTTCCTGTCCGGCTTGCCCCACCGCTGGTGGTGGACAGTATCATCATCGACTCCCAGGACGACATTGCGGCAAACAAACTCTCCGCCATTATGGGCCGGGACAAACCGCGCGACCTGTTCGATCTGTATACAATCCTGAAAGACACGCCACTGACACTTGAGACCATACTCAAGGGCGCGGCCCGCAAGGATGCCCTCTTCGAGCAAAAAGATGCCTTGTATGGCTTTGTCGCAAGAATCCGCCAGGCGAACAAATTATCTTCCGAAGAATTCAAAAGGGAGGTCCATCCCGTTCATCCCGGGGAATCCGCATCGGAAATGGCCAGGTTTCTTAACGTCACGCTAGACGACTACCTGCACCAGATAGAGGAACCCTCGAAGGCGCCGAAAAAAGAAGGGGGAGCGCTCGATCCACCATGAGCCTCCCCCCTCCCCAAAAGGTTCGCCGATAAGCTCCCCCGGAAAACCCAAGAAAAAAAACGCTCTCCCGACCGGGGCCCGTCCTTTCCCGGGTCAGCCCCCCGGCGACCGGAGGACCGGCTCCGCCTCCCAGATCTCCCGGGCATAGTCGGAGATTGTCCTGTCGCTTGAGAACGGACCCATTCGCGCCACATTGAGGATCGCCTTCCGGACCCAGCGGTCGGGATCCCGGTAGACCATCTCCACCGTCTTCTGTGCCTCGAGGTAGGATTCGTAGTCGGCCAGGAGAAGAAAGGGGTCGCTTTGGAGCAGTCCGTCCACGAGCGGCCGGAACCGACTCGGACCATCGGAGGAAAAGTACCCGGACCCGATCATGTCGAGGGTCGCCCGAAGCTCCTCGTTGGCCTCGTAGTAGGACCTGGGGGAGTATCCGGTCCGGTTGATCTCGATCACTTCGGCGGCTGTCAGTCCGAAGATGAAGATATTCTCCTCCCCCACCTCGCTTCGTATCTCCACGTTGGCCCCGTCGAGCGTCCCGATTGTCAGGGCACCGTTCATCGCAAGCTTCATGTTGCCCGTCCCCGAGGCCTCCGTGCCGGCGGTCGAGATCTGCTCGGAGAGGTCGGCCGCCGGGATGATGATCTCGGCCTTCGAGACGCTGTAGTTGGGGATAAAGGCGACCTTCAGACGGCCGGCAACCCGGTGGTCGTGGTTTACGATCTCGGCCACATCGTTTATCAGCTTGATGATGAGCTTTGCCGTAGCATATCCGGGCGCAGCCTTCCCGGAGAAGACGACCGTCCGGGGGACGACCTCCCTTTCGGGATTTTTGCAGATCCTGTTGTAGGCGGTGACGACGTGAAGGATGTTCAGTAGCTGGCGCTTGTACTCGTGCATCCTCTTTACCTGAACATCAAAGAGCGAGTCTGCCCGGACCTCAATGCCCACCTTCTCCTTAAGGAATCTCGCCAGACACTCCTTGTTGGTCCGCTTGACCGCGGCGAACTCCAAGCGAAAACCCGGATCGTCGGCAAAGGGGGCAAGGTCGGCGATCCGGGAGAGGTCCCTAACCCAGTCCGTCCCGATCCGTGAGGTAATGAGGTCGGCGAGCCCAGGGTTGGCCTGCTTGATCCATCGCCTTGGGGTCACACCGTTTGTCATGTTGACGATCTTGCCGGGGAAGATCAGGTCGAAGTCGGCAAAGATCGTCTCCTTCATGAGCTGGGTGTGGATCTTCGCCACCCCGTTGACCTTGTGGCTGCCGATGATCGCCAGGTGGGACATCCGCACCCGCTTGCCGCCTGGAGCATCGTCGATGATCGAGACCCGGCGAAGGAGATCGGTGTCCCCGGGCCAGGCGTGCATGACCTCCTTGAGGAAGCGGTGGTTGATCTCGTAGATGATCTGCATGTGCCGGGGAAGCGTCCGCTCCAGAAGCTCGAGAGGCCATGTTTCGAGGGCCTCCGGCATCAGCGTGTGATTGGTGTAGGCGAAGACGCGGGTCGAAATCCGCCAGGCCCTCTCCCAGTCGATGAGCCGGATATCCACGAGGACCCGCATGAGCTCGGCGATGGCGATCGAGGGGTGGGTGTCGTTGAGCTGTATCGCAACTTTGTCGGGCAGGGTGTCGCAGCTGTTGTGGTGTTTGTCGAAGCGGTAGAGGATGTCCTGGAGGGAGGCGCAGACGAAGAAATACTGCTGTTTGAGACGGAGCTCCCGCCCCATCGAGGTGGAGTCGTCGGGATAAAGGACCATGGAGATGTTCTCCGACTGGTTCTTGCTCTCCACCGCCTTGATATAGTTGCCCTCGTTGAAGTAGTTCAGGTCGAACTCGTGGGAACTCTTCGCCGACCAGAGGCGCATGTTGTTCACCGTCTCCCCTCCGTATCCGGGGACGGGGGTATCGTAGGCCATGGCCATCAGGTCTTCGGTGTCGACCCAGTGGTAGCGGACAACGCCCTTCTCGTCGGCGTACTCCACAACCCGCCCGTAAAACTTGACCGGATAGAGAACCTCCTGTCGCGGGAACTCCCAGGGGTTCCCGTAGCGGAGCCAGTTGTCGGGGCTCTCGACCTGCCAGCCGTTCTCGATACGCTGGAAGAACATCCCGTACTCGTAGCGGATGCCGTAGCCGTAACCCGGGATCCCGATCGTCGCCATGGAGTCGAGAAAGCAGGCGGCAAGACGCCCCAGCCCCCCGTTACCGAGGCCGGCGTCGGGCTCGCTGTCGAAGACCACCTCCGGGTCGATTCCCATATCGGCCAGGCTTTTCTTCACCTCCGGGAGGATCCCCTGATTGTCGAGGCTGTTCGAAAGGGCCCGACCCATCAGAAACTCCAGAGAAAAATAATAAACCCGCTTCGCGTCCTTGTCGTAGTAGCTGCGCATGGTCTCCATCAGCCGGCAGACCATCCGGTCCCGGGAGACATGGGCCAGACTCACGAAGAGATCGTGGTTGGTCGCCGTCAGGGCATCCTTGCCGGCGGAGAAGGTCAGGTGGTTGGCGATATGCTGGGGAAGCGCGTCCTTTTTCGTGTCGAGTTCGATAGGGGGAATCGAAATATCCCGGTGGTTATCCTGAATGTCCATAGGCGCGGATCCTCCATGAGGGGGATGAGAAATGGGCGCAAGGGAAGCGGGCCTTCGGCCGCACCCTTTTCTGCAATCGAAGACAGTGTAGCCCTCGGAGATCAGGGAATGCAAAAAAAGCTGACGGAGAGGCAAAAAAATCCGGAAATCCCCCCAAAAAAATATTGCAGACAATTGCCACTAAAGCATTAGTACCAAACAATGATCCTTTAAAAAACCCGGCCAGCCTTGTGCGTCAGGGATGGCCTCTTCCCTCCTCTTTCATTGCGGAATCGAAGGAGCAAGATCGCATTGACCCATCCGCCACCTGACCTCCCTCCCCGACCTTTAGGCCGGCAGACACTCATCGATTTCTCCTGGGGAAGTCGGGATCGCGCCAGTGACGGGATGTAAAGAAAACGGACAGTTCGGTAAAGAAATCAGACAGCCTCTCCCTCCCCCTTCCGCTCCCGCCGCCACATTCTGTTTTCCAAGGAAGACCTCCTTGCAGGCTTTCTCACAGTCCCGCCCCAGAACCTTCCAGTCGCGACGGTCATTCTTGACACGGCTCGCACGTCCGGTCTTTGGGAAGGAGCTCCCAGTCTCGCCGAATCAGGATCGTTTTTTTGTCCCGGGCGAGGTCGACCCGCCCCCGAATACCATGGCACAACAATTGCACCAAACTCAGGGGATGATCAAGGGATAAATCCAGTGTTCAAAAAAGGGACGTTTTGACAATACACGAGGAGGGGGATCCTTCCTCGTGTTGCGACCAGCGCTCCTTCGATCGCTGGAAATTGTCGTTGTCGAAAATGAAGCCAAGTAGGAGAGTCCTGACATGGAAACGAAAACACGCAAGGAAAAAATTTTGCAGCGATCCAGAATTGAGGGCTTAAGGGCTCCGGTGGACTCGGTTCCCGATTTTTCGGAGGGGAATCTTCAGCATTGGAAGACGCGATTGCTCACCTACTTCGGGTGTGCCGCGGACAACATCTCCTCCGAGATGAAGGCCGACAAGGAGATGCGGGGGGAGATTCTGGCCGCCATGAAGTCTGGCTTTAAAGAGCTCATTCTCAGTCAGCCCTATGTCGACGAACCTTTCAGCCCCAGAGAATCGGCACCAAGGACGGAAACACTCCGGATCATGGAGGAGGTTTTTGCCGAACTTCCCCACAGTCCCCATCACTGTGCCACGTAAGAATGCTCCCTGATACGCCACGCTAATCGGGGGAAGGAGTCTTCAAATGAAAAAGGGGGGATTTCTCCCCCTTTTTCAGGTCTTAGGTCCTATTGTTTACGAGTGTTTTCGAGATCGAAAATATTCGCTCACCCGCAGGAGGATCCCCAAGGCTTCGGCAAAGGGGAGGTTTTCCTTCAGGGGGCAAGTCGAAAGCGCGACCAGCCCGGACGGTAGCGCGCCAAAAAGTCCGCCGCCTCCCGGTCGAGCCGTTTTCTGGTCTTTGGAGAAAGACGCTTTTCTATGGCGCGGTATCGAGCGGTCACGGAAGGGAGCGTCGTCCTGGCAAGTGCGTCCCAGACATAGGCCTTCTCGAGGCTTTTCGGTCCCCCCAGGCCTTTTTCCCAGAAGAGGCCCAGTCGGGCAAAGGCATCGGGATTGCCGGCGTCTTTGGCCGCGCGATCGTACCAGTAGCGGGCCCGGGAAAGATTCTTCCTGACCCCTTCCCCCCGTTCGTAGCGAAGCCCCAGGAGGTCCTGGGACTCGCCGTATCCGTGGCGGGCCGCCCGCAGATACCAGCGGATGGCGCGGGCATCGTCCTTCTTTAGCCCCACGCCTCCGGCATAACGGTCTCCCAGGGCGTCCTCGGCCGGGGGATAGCCTCCATGCGCCGCGCGTCTGAGCCAAAGAACGGCCCGCCGGTCGTCTTGGGGAACGCCCCGGCCGATCTCGTAGCGCTGGGAGAGGAGCATCATGGCCGGAAGGCTCCCCCTGCCGGCAGCCTTCCGGTAGAGCGCGATCGCCCGGGGAAGATCCCGGGGCGTCCCGTGCGCGCCGAAGTCGTACCGGAGGGCTTCCCGAACCAGCGCGTCGGAGGCAATGCTACGGGAGGCCGATCCTCCCGCATGAGCGCCAGGTGAGATTGCCGGCGGCGCCTGGGCGGGCGGCGGAACGGGCGTCTGGGCGAAAGTGGACAGCGGAAGAAGAAGGATCCCGAGCCCCGCAAAAAGAAGGATCGTTCCGACTCCCCCGAAGCCGCGATGAAAGGCGCGTGCCGGGATTGCGCAGGATTTTTTTCCCGAATCTTTCTTGACAAGCATGATATTCCCCTTATACTTCACTCAACTCTTCAATCGAAGGATGCAGAAGAGTCCTCTTCCGGCCGGGAGTTAGTCCGTTTTTCCCAAAGCGGTCCCGGAAGGCTCGCCGGAACCTCCTGAAGGCCCTGTCGGGGCCCCCGGGAGAGCTCTTGTGAGAGAGGAAAGCCGGAGGGGCCCCTCTCCCCTCCCCCAGAGCTTTCTCGGAGCAGTGCAAAACAGAAGGAGTCGACCATGACAGAGAGACTTGAACCCCCCGGGTCAAAGGCGGCAAGATTTCTCATAATCCTTCGCCGGACCCTTCGGATAATCGGAGAGTTCCTCTCCGGGCCCGGAGCCACAGGACGCCTGGCCCCCTGAGATGACGAACCCATGAGACGCCTGGCCCCCTGAGATAACGGGGGCCAGCCCCGTCCCACAGATCACTCCACCTCTCCCCTTCCCCGAAAGCTCCCCCCTCCCTCGGCAAGCCCCATATCACAGCCACGCGCCAAGCTCCTCCCGCCACCTGTGAGCATTGCCCCGGACTACCCCTCCGACGGGATCTGTCGGTAGAGGAAGATCCCCGCGGCAACGGAGAGGTTCAGACTCTGGACCTTGCCGCGCATGGGAAGCCGGAACCTCCAGTCGGAGAGATCGAGAACCG
>DAHXNG010000132.1 GCA_027366615.1 Nitrospirota bacterium
CGGGCGCTTTTCCGGGGGTACCAGATCCAGGCGGTCTCGACACTCTCCGACATGGAGCGGCGCTCCCGGGATCTCCTTCCCGGGGAGATCAAAAACGTCCGGGCCCTGGACAGCCTCTTCGTCTACTCCTCCCTCCAGAACGTCGAGAGGGTCCTGAAAAACAAGGTCCCGCCAGGATCGCCCGTCATTCCCCGGGCCCTTTCTTCCCGGATGTACGCCCTCATCGGCATCCTCGATCGACAAATCGTCGCCCAGGAAAAGCACCTCCAGGCGAGGGACCTTCTTCTCCGCCACCGGAGGAGCCTCCTTGTCGATGCCTCCTTCCTCATCTTCCTGGCACTTCTCGCCTCCTTCATGCTCCTTGAGCGGCGGTCGATCGGATTTCTTAAAACCCTCGAGTTCGAAGTCGACCTGACCAAGAAGCTCCTCATCACATCCGACGTCATCCGCGAATGGAAGGAGTTCACAAAAAACCTTCTCATCCAGATCAACCACACCTTCCCCGTGCGCTTTCTCTTCTCTCTCTTCGTCACGCCCGAGGAGTCCTTCGAGATCTACGTCTTCTGGAACGGCGCGCCGTCGCCCCACGAACAGGAGTACTTCGAGAAGACGATCGGCCGGCGAGTCCATGAAAACCGGCTCCTTCCGGAGGGACGACACCTCACCTTCTTCCACGAGATCGCCCTTTCCGCGAGCCCTTCGCCTGCCCGGGACGAAGCCTCCATCGTCCTCGAGACCGAGACCCTTCTTCTCGAGCGCCCCCAGATCGGAGGGATCGTCGGTGTGGGCCTTGCCGGCACCCGGAATGACGCCGTACGAAAACTCGTCGTCCGGGGCTTTCTCGTCTCGATTTTAAACGTCCTGGGCTCGGTCAAGGCTCTCTCCCTCTACAACAAGGAGATCGAGTACTTCGCCGTCCGCGATCCTCTCACCCGCCTCTTCAACCAGAGAGTCTTCTGGGAGCTTCTCGAATACGAGGTCGGCCGGGCCAAGCGCCACGACAACTCCTTCGCAGTCTGCGTCCTCGACCTCGACGACTTCAAGAGGGTCAACGACACCTTCGGCCACGCCACCGGCGACCGCTTCCTCAAGGAGATGGCCGCGATACTGCTCTCGGAGACCCGGCAGGGCGATATCCTCTCCCGCTACGGGGGCGACGAGTTCGCCTTCGTCCTCCCCGAGGTCGATCTCACCGGCGCAATCTCGATCGTCGACAGGATCCGGGAGAAGATCGACGCCTTCCGGATGGACCCCGGAGAGGATCACCAGCCCCCGATCGAGGCCTCGGTCTCGATCGGGATCGCCCTCTACCCCGACCACGCCTCCGGGGCCCAGGACCTCTTCTCCCTCGCCGACCGGATGATGTACAAGGCCAAGCAGTCGGGAAAGAACACCTATCGGGCCCCGGATCCCGGCGAAGCGCTCCACCTCCATAAGGCGGGGCGCCGGGACACCCATCTTCTCGACCTCGTCAAGGCCGGACGGACCTTTCCCTACTTCCAGCCCCTTCTCGACCTCTCCTCGCGAACGGTGACCGGCTACGAGGTTCTGGCGAGACTCAAGGACGACGACGGCCGGATCATCGCGGCGGGGGAGTTCATCTCACTTGTCGAGCGGGCCGGACTCGCCGCCGAGATGGATTTCTCCATTTTAGAGAAGGCCCTGGGGATGGCGTTGGAGCGGGGCATAGAGGGACGACTCTTCTTCAACATGACCCCGTACGCCATGGCCGCCAACGATTTTACCAACCGAATCGTCGACACCGTCGCAAAGTTCCCTGTACCGGCCGAACGCATCGCCTTCGAGATCACCGAACGGCAGGCGATCAAGAACGTCCGGATCGTCGAAAATCTCATCCGGGAGCTCAAGGCCCTGGGTTTCTCCTTCTCGATCGACGACTTCGGAGCAGGCTTCTCGTCGCACCACTATCTCCGGGAATTTCCCGTGGACTACCTCAAGATCGATGGGCCATTCATTCTGGGGGCGGGGCGGGGAAATACCGTCGATCTGGCGATCGTTCACAGCATCGTGAGTCTGGCGCGCTCTCTGGGAATCAAGACGGTGGGGGAGGGGATCGAAGATACGGCCGCACTCGAGATGGCCGCGGTCTGCGGTGTGACCTATGGGCAGGGCTACTTCATCGGCGGGCCGGGATCGGCCGAGGAGATGGTTCCCTCCCGGAATCCGTGAGTGAAGTCGGCGGCATAGAGCCGGCTCCGGGCCGCCTTCCGGAGTTCGGGGTCAAGGACATGGCCCACCACAAAGAGTGCCTGTCGCATGATCCGGGCCTGCCGGACCGTCTCCTCGATCGTCTCGAGAGTTCCCCGGCAGATCCGTTCGTTCTCCCAGCTCGCCCGGGCCACAACCGCCACCGGAGTCGACGCCGGACGAACCCTTTTTAGCTCAGAGACAAGCTCCCCGATGCGGTCGATGGAGAGAAAGACCACGAGCGTCGATCCGTGGGCCGCCAGGGAGGGGAGATCCTCCCCCGGAGGCATGGGGGTACGGCCGGCCGTTCTCGTCAGGATCACCGTCTGGCTCACCTCGGGAAGCGTCAGCTCCATCCCGAGAGCCGCAGCCGCAGCAAAGACCGAGCTGACTCCGGGAACCACCTCCCAGGGGATCCCCCGCGCATCCAGAGCCGTCGTCATCTCGGCCATGGCGCCAAAGAGAGAGGGATCTCCCGAAGCGAGACGGACCACGACCTTTCCCTCCTCCGCCGCCCGGGCCAGGCTCTCGACGATCTCCTCGCGGGTCAGCCCCGCAGAGTCGATCCACCGCCCCCCGGGGGAGAGCCCCCGCATCGCCTCCTCGGGGACGAGGCTTCCGGCAAAGACCACGAGGTCGGCCGCCTCGAGAAGTCGGGCGGCGCGGACGGTCAGAAGGTCGGGAGCCCCGGGACCCGCCCCCACGAAATGGACAACCCCCGGCCGGATCGGCCGCACCGGAACCCCCGTCACTTTTTCCCTCCCGGCATCCCCTGCCGCGCCGTCTCGACCACCTTTTTCCAGAAGACCACCCGCGTAATGAAAAATCCCGCCATGGCGAAGGAGACGATCCCGATCCAGGAGACCCCCCGGTGGAGGATGCCGACGGCCACGGCAAAGAAAAGAATCCCGGCGACATAGCCGCCCACGACAAGGCGTCTTTTGGGGTGGACGACGGAGGCCGGGCGGGAAAGGGCAAACCGGTCGGCCCGGGAGGCAAGCTCCGCATAGTGCCGGGGGAAGGTCTCGAAAATGAAGTACTGGTATCGGGCATGCAGAAGGGAGAGAAGTCCTCCCATCAGACCGACGGTCATCTCCCGGGTAAAGGCGGGAATGGTCAGGGTATGACGCTGCCACTGGAGCGTCGACAAAAGAAAGAGCCCCACCATGCCGACCATCCCGAGAAGGGCGGAGCTCGGAAGAAAGTAGCGCTCGATGTAGGAAAGTGCGGCCTCGCGGTCGCGATTTGAAGGAGTGATCATCGGGGGAGCCATCCGTTCTTTCTGACGACGAGGAGCGACATGTAGGGAACCTCTTCCGGAGAGACCCGGTCGAGTCGCCGCTCGATCCGCTCCTCCGGCCTTCCCACAAAACTCACGTAGGCGGTCCGGTCGAGGAGTCCCCGGCGGGAGAGGATCTCCCTGACTGCGGCAAAAACCTTGTTGATCTTCATGAAGACCACCACCTCGAAGAGGTCGAGAACCTTCTCGATCTCCTCAGGGGCATAAACTGCGGGAAGGATCGCGAGGCGCTCCGAGCCCTGGGCCAGAGGCTCGACGAGCCGCGAGACCGCTCCCGCATAGGCGGTGATCCCCGGAACGACCTCGACGCGGAGAGCGGGAGCAAGGGGGAAGAGACCCGCCAGAAGATTCCCGAAGGTCGAGTAAAAAAGGATATCTCCCAGGGCGACAAAGGCCACGTCTCCCCGGGAGAGGGCGCCGAGAAGACGCTCGGCATTCTGCCGGCGGGCGTTTGCCAGGACCTCCTCGTCGCGGGTCATGGGGAAGAGAAGGCTTATGGTCTCGGGAGATCGTCCCGAGATCTCCCGGGCGTCGAGGAGCGGCCGGATCACCTCGAGGGCCAGGGAGCCGGAGTCGGCATAGGAGGTGGGGACGGCCAGAACCGGAACCTCGGAGAGGATCCGGTGGGCCTTTACCGTCAGAAGCTCCGGATCGCCGGGCCCCACCCCGATGCCGTAAAGAGTTCCGGAGGGTCCTTTGGAGGAGTTTGCGCTCACAGTCCCTCCCCTTCGAGGGAGTGCGGGTCGGAGGAGCCCGACTCGCTTCCCGGCTCCCGGGAGCGAACAAGCTGTCCGCCCTCTTCATCCTCGCCCCCCCGGATCCGGTACTCCTCGGAGAGCCAGCGAGAAAGGTCGATCGTCCGGCATCTCTCAGAACAAAAAACGCTCCGGAGATCGGCGGCCAGAGGAGCCTTGCAGATGGAGCACCGGCGTTCAGCCACCCTCTGCTCCCCCCTCCCCGACCTCGCGGAAGCGGTCGACATACTTGCCGACCATGTCGAGCTCGAGGTGGACCGGGTCTCCCGGTCGACGGTCTCCCAGGGCCGTGACGGTCAGTGTATGGGGGATGATCGCCAACGTCACGAGGCTTCCCGTCCCGTCCGGAAGGTCTCGAAACATATTGACAGTCAGGCTGATCCCGTCGACGGTGATCGATCCCTTGGGAATCAGGTAGCGGTGGTGGGGAGCCGGAACGAAGAGGCCAAAGAACTCGGTATTGCCGACTGTCTCCCGGGAGTCGATCCGCCCCACGCAGTCGACGTGGCCCAGGACCAGATGGCCCCCCAGACGGTCGGAGAGGCGCATGGCCCGCTCGAGGTTGACCCGGTCTCCAAGCTGGAAGCGGCCCATGCGGGTGACCCGGAGTGTCTCGCGCGAGACATCCACGAAGAAGGCGTCCCCCCGCGTCTCGACCACCGTCATGCAGGCCCCGTCAATGGCCACCGACTCGCCGGAAATGAGCTCCGGGGCAAAGGGGACCCCCGAGATTCCCAGCCGTCCGCCCGCCGGATCGACCGGGGCCATGATGAGGCCGGTTGCTTCAATAATTCCCGAAAACACGCGTTTTGTCTCCCTTCAGAGATGATTCCCGGCCGTCCCGTCCCCGTTCAACTTCCCGCTCTTTGCCGGCAGGGAGCCGGGCCCCCAGAGGTCGGCCCCCACGAGAAGATCTTCCCCCAGTCGCCTGAGCACAGAAAAGCCCGGCAGTCGACGTGCCCGGTCGAGGATCGGGGGGGAGGCACCGCCGATCCATCCGATGGCGTCGGATCCTCCGATCACGAGCGGCGCAAGAACCACGCGGATCCGGTCGAGCAAGCCCGCCGCAAGAAAGGAGGCGTTGACCCGGGAGCCCCCCTCGACGAGGAGGGTGAGGAGCCCCTCTCCGGCAAGCGCGGCCATCAGGGCGGAAAGGTCGATCTCGCCCGGCCGCGCTTCGGGAAGGCGGAGGATGCGCGCACCGCTCTCCTCAAGGCGCCGGAGAGAGTCCTCCGGAGCTCCCGGACCGGCCGCCAGAAAGACAGGCCCGCCCCCTTTCTCCGAGAAGAGCCGGGAGGCCGGATCAAGGCGACCCGCCGAGTCGAGCACCACCCGGACCGGCTGGTGGTTCTTTGTGCCCTTGAGGCGGCTGGTCAGCCGGGGATCGTCCTTTTGCGCGGTGCGGATGCCGACAAGAATCGCATCGTGGTCGCAACGGAGCCGGTGCGCGTAGGAGAGCGACCGGGGTCCCGAGATCCACTGGGAATCCCCCGAGGCGGTAGCGATCTTGCCGTCGAGGCTCATGGCCCCCTTGAGGGTCACAAAGGGCCGGCCTTGGGTTATGAGGGAGGCGAACCCCCGGTTCTGCTCGAAGGACTCGGCTTCGAAGAGCCCCTCCGAGACCTCGATGTGGCGGGCTCTGAGCGACTCAATCCCTCGGCCGAAGACCCGGGGATTGGGGTCCTTTTGAGAGACCACCACCCGTCCGATCCCGGCGCGGACGATCGCCTCGGTGCAGGGAGGAGTCCGCTTGTCGAGGTGGCAGCATGGCTCGAGGTTCACATAGAGAGTCGCCCCTTCGGCCTTTTTGCCAGCCTCCCGGAGTGCCAGAACCTCGGCATGGTCCTGCCCCGGCTCCCGGTGGAATCCCTCCCCGACGACACGGCCCTCCCGGACGACGACCGCCCCCACCATGGGGTTGGGGGCCACGCTGTCGCGCCCCTTCCATGCCAGGGCGATCGCCCGGCGCATATGGCGGCGGTCGTCAGAATCTCCCGAGGGCCGGCTCACCCGTTCGTCCGCTCCTTCCGGAGATGGGAGGCAAGGCGGTCGAGGCGACCGAAGACCGAAAGGCGTCGGGCCAGAGCCGTAAGGAGCGCCTGGCGGTTTGTCCGGATCCGAAGGTCGGGATCGTTCACCAAGACCGCCGAGAAAAAGGCCTCTACGACCGGCAGGAGCGGACGCAGACGCTCCGTCTCGGCAAAGAAATCCTCCCGGGTCGGCCGATCGGGAAATGGCGTTTTGGCAAGGGATTCGAGTCGCTCCCACAGGGCGCGCTCCTCGCCCACAGCGATCAGGGAGGGGTCGAAGGAGGGCGACTCTCCCGAGAGGATCCGGTCGACGCGGGTCTTGATCGTTTCGAAGGCCTCGAAGTCGGCCCCTTCAAAAAACTCGGCCAGGAAGGAGAGCCGGCGCCAGGAAAGAAAGGGAGGCTCCTCGGGAAGGCGGGCCGCCCCATGCCAGACGGAGGCCCCGTCCCGGGTAAAGAGGCTCTCCATGCGGTCCTCCCAGAAGGCCGCCAGGGTCCGGGAGACCTCCTCCCGGGGGCGGGGAGATGAAGCCTTCTCCCACGCCTCAAGCGCCAGATCGGCCAGCTGCGAAAGGGTCAGGGGAAGATCTCCTTCGGCCAAAAGACGCACAAGGCCCAGACCCCCGCGCCGGAGCGCGAAGGGATCGAGGGATCCGCTGGGGTTGGCACCGCCCAGAAAGGCTCCGGCTTGCCCGGTCGCCCGGTCGCACAGGGAGAGAAGGATGGAGGGAAGATCCTCCGGAAGGGGGTCGCGGAAGGTCCGGGGGGCGTAGTGGGAAGCGATCGCCCGGGCGACTGCACTAGAGAAGGGTGCGGGCTCCCCTGTCTTCTCCGCCTCAAGAAGGTAGTAGTGCCCCCCGACCTCCCCTTCGAGCTCGGGGAACTCCTTGACGAGCCCGGTGAGCAGGTCGGCCTTGTAGAGGGTGGCCGCCCGGTCGAGGATGGCGGCCAGGTCGGTGCGGGTCATATGATGGCGGGCGATCAGTGTGTCGGGAAGGATGGCCAGGATCTCCATGAGAAGACGCCGGGTCGCCCGCACCTTGTCTCCCACCGTTCCCACACCGGGAAAGAAGACGACGGAGTCGAGACCGGGAAGCCTGTCGGAGAGGGGTATCGCCCTGTCGCGGGCGATGTAGTAGGCCGCATCCTCGAGCCGGGCCGTCACGACGCGCACATAACCGTCCCGAACCGTGGCGAGATCGGCCGACGGGTTGCCCGAGACCCCGAGAAAATGAGCCACAGGACGTCCCGCCCCGGAATCGGCGACGAAAAAGCGCTGGTGGACCTTGAGGACGGTCCGGACGACGGCCGCGGGGATCGCGGCGAAACGCTCGGGGAGGGTCGCAGGAATCACCCGGTAGCTCTCCACGAGACAGGTCACCTCGTCTAAAAGCTGGGGGTCGATGGAGAGGGTCAGTCCGTCCGGCCATGTCCCCGCACTCTCCTCGAGCTTCATGGCCAGGATCAGGTCATTCTCGATGCGGTCGCGGCGCCGGGGAATCGACAGCTCCACCCCCCAGTCGCGGAGCTCCGAGTCGTAATGAAGCACATTGCGCACCAGCAGCGGGGCGCCCCCCCGGAAGCGGGGGGGGGAGGTGAGGCGGCCCGAGACCTTCCCGGCAAACTCGAACCCCACCACCTCGTCGCGGTAGAGGGCCAGGATCCAGAGCACCGGCCGGAGAAAGGGTCCGATCCCGGTCCCCCATCGCATGCTTTTTGAGAAGGAGAGCCCGGAAAGGGCCTTAAGGAAGACCTCGGGAAAGATCTCGAAGACGGGACGGGCGGGAATCGCCTTCCGAAGCGCCAGATATCGGCCACGCGGCGTTTCGACCACCTCGAGGTTCTCGGGCTGGGCCTTTTGCGCCCGGGCGAACCCCCGGACCGCCTGTGATGGGTCGTCGGGCCAGCTCCCGGCCGCGGAAAGGGGGGGACCGGTCACGAGCTCCTCCCGGGAGGCGGTTTCCGGGAGAAGTCCATCGATGCGAAGAACGAGGCGGGAGGGCGTCCCCCCGGCGAAGATCCCGGAGAAAGAGGCCCCCCGCTCCTCAAGAGCCGCCCGGACAAGACGCTCGAGGGAGTCGACGACGTCGGGGATCTGGGTCGCAGGAAGCTCCTCGCAGCCGATCTCGAGAAGAGCGCTCTGGCGAAGGTTGCCCTGGACGTCGGCATTGGCTGGGCTCATCGGTCCTCCTCCCCGCCGGTATAGAGGGCCGCGACCTTTCTGGCAAGCCCCCGGACCCGGCCAATGAGGCGCTGACGCTCCTCCGCGCCGACGGCCCCCCGGGCATCAAGGAGATTGAAGGAGTGGGACATCCTGAGAACCCTTTCGTAGGCGGGACGGTACAGGGCATCCCCGAGGAGAGACTGCGCCTCCTTCTCGAGAGTGTCGAACTCGCGGCGAACCGCCTCCCTGTCCGTCTTTTCAAAGTTCGCGATCGACTGCTGGCGCTCGTTTTCCTGAAAGATGTCGCCGTAGGAGACGCGGTCGTTGTACCGGAGGTCGTAGACGTTCGAAACCCCCTGAAGATACATGGCGAGACGCTCGAGGCCATAGGTGATCTCCACACTGACCGGGGCAAGGGGAATCCCTGCCACCTCCTGGAAGTAGGTGAACTGGGTCACCTCCATCCCGTCGAGCCAGACCTCCCATCCGAGCCCCCAGGCGCCGAGAGTGGGAGACTCCCAGTCGTCGTGGACAAATCGGATGTCGTGGGCGGAGTGCTTGAGACCCAGTGCCGCGAGGCTCGAGAGATAGAGCTCCTGCGAACGCTCGGGAGAGGGCTTGAGAAGAACCTGGAACTGGTAATAGTGCTGGAGCCGGTTCGGGTTCTCCCCGAAGCGGCCGTCGGTGGGACGGCGGCACCCCTGCACATAGGCCACGCGGGTCTCCAACGGGCCCAGGGCTCCGAAGAAAGTCGCCGGGTGAAAGGTGCCCGCGCCCATCTCCATATCGTAGGGCTCAAGGAGCAGGCATCCCTCGCGGGCCCAGAATCCCTTGAGGGTCATCACCATTTCCTGAAAGGTCATCATGGTCGGAGAGGTCCTAGCATGGGGAAGGTGGGTCGGTCTCTGTCGCTTTGATATTAGCTGAGCGGAAAGAAAGACTCAAGAAAAAAGAGGGCGAAATGGGGAGG
>DAHXNG010000138.1 GCA_027366615.1 Nitrospirota bacterium
CATCGACAAGCCTGGCTGAAATTGGACCCGATTCATAGCCATGGGAGTCCTCCGACTACAGGTGGACATAGAGTATGCGCCTTCTGGTTGAGAAATATCGGAACCGGGCGGAACCGGGCTTAACAATCGTGCTAATCAGGATAAACGTTGAGTCGGCCACGTCAACGGCGATGTCTGGGTTTTCTTGGAGAGGAAAACAAGAGGATCGGGAGGTCGTAAAAAAAAAGAGGCCGGTATGTATAATCGTACCGGGAGCGAGAGCTCTTAGAAGGGGCCGGCAGTTGGAGAATGTGTGGAGTTTCGGAAAAACGGGAAGGTCGCATCCGGCAGGGGAGAGGGTTCGGCTCATCACGCGCACGGGGGCAAGCCGCCCCGGAAGTGCCCCCTTCGGGAAAAAGGAGTCGCTCTCCCTTCGGAGCGAGGCGAAGGCTCCCTTCGCGCGTCTCCTGTGCGACGGCCGCTGGCGGGGGCCCCACGGAATCGGCCGGTTCGCGACCGAGGTTTTGAAAAGGCTTCCGGGAGCCCGGACGATCGAAGGGGGAGGGGGTCTCTTTCTCTCCCCGCTCGATCCGTTTTTGATCGCTTCCCGCATCATGCGGGAGAGGCCTCTTGCCTACTTCACTCCCGGCTTCAATCCGCCCCTTCCCTCGAGGGTGCCTCTGGTTCTGACCCTCCATGACCTCATCCATCTGAAGGTTCCTGGGGAGGGGGGAAGACTCGCGCGCCTCTACTACGAATATATCGTGAAGCCGGCCCTGCGATCCGCCTATCGGGTCCTGACCGTCTCCCGCGTCTCGAAAGAGGCGATCCTGGAATGGGCAATGATCCCGGAGGAACGGGTGGAGGTCGTCGGAAACGGCGTCTCGCCGGGATTCTCTCCCCACGGCGCAGTATCCCGGCCGGGGTTCCCCTATTTTCTTTATGTGGGCAACCGGAAACCCCACAAGAATCTCCCGCTTCTTTTCGAGGCCGTCTCCCGGGCCCGTCTTCCGGACGAGTTCCGTCTCCTTCTGTCCGGCGCTCCCGATCCCGAAACGGAGCGGGAGATCGCAAGGCAAGGGATCGAAAGGAAAGTCGTCTTTGCGGGTCCTGTCGCAGAGGCGGACCTTCCCTCCCTCTACCGCGGAGCCGCGGCTCTTCTCTTCCCGTCCACTGTCGAGGGATTCGGGTTCCCTGTTCTCGAAGCCATGGCGTGCGGACTGGGGGTCCTCGCCTCCGATATCCCCGCGGTGGACGAGGTCGCGAAAGGGACGGTCCGGACCCTTCCCCTCGAGGATCCGGAGGCCTGGGCCCGGGAGATGGAACGGACTGTAGGCGGCGACTCCCCCGAGACCGAAGAGCGAAAGCGCAGGGCTCTGGAGCGTGCCCGTCAATTTTCCTGGGAGACGGTGGGGGAGAGGGTTCGCACGATCCTTCTCGAGGCGATGGGGTCTTCGTCTGCATGAAGGTCGCCGTCGTTCACGAGTGGCTCACCGTCTGGGCCGGGGCCGAGCGGGTCCTGGGCGAGATCCTGGACCTTCTCCCCCAGGCCGATCTCTTCGTTCTCTTCGACCGCCTTCCCCCCTCGCAGAGAGGGCACCTTCCCAGAGATCCCAAGGGGGAGACCTTCCTCGGGGCGATCCCCGGGATCGCCCGTCTCTACCGGAACCTGCTTCCCCTCATGCCCTCGGCCATTGAATCTCTGGACCTCGCGGGGTATGATCTTGTCTTGTCCTCGAGCCACGCCGTGGCCAAGGGGATTCTTCCCCGTCCGGGCCAATTGCACCTCTGTTATTGCCATACGCCCCCACGATATCTGTGGGACATGACGGAGGCGTACTTTTCCCGGAGTCTCGGGGGGCGGCTCAAGAGAGTCGCCGCCTCCCTCTTCCTTCCCGCTCTCAGGCGCTGGGATCGCCAGGCCGGCCAGCGCCCCTCTGCCTACATGGCCAACTCCCGGTTTGTCGCCGACCGGATCGAAAGGCTCTACGGACGATCCTCGACCGTCGTCTATCCGCCGGTGGATGTGGAGCGCTTTTCTCCGAAGACCTCCCCGGGCGGAGACTGCTTCGTCACCATGGGGCGCCTTGTTCCCTACAAGAACATCGGAAGGATCGCGGAGGCCTTTGCCGGCCTTCCCCACAGGCTTGTCGTGGTCGGGGACGGGCCGGGAGCCCGGGATCTGGAGCGGATCCTCAGGGGCAGAAAGAACGTGGAGTGGCTGCGCCGGGTCTCCGACTTCGAATGGGCCGCGATCCTCGCAAAGGCCCGGGCCTTTCTTTTCATGGCGGAAGAGGACTTCGGGATTGCTCCCGTGGAGGCTCAGGCGGCGGGCGTTCCGGTGATTGCCTGGGGCAGGGGAGGGGTGCTCGAAACGGTGAGAGGGGGGTCGGCTGACGCGTGGCGTATGGAGAGGAACGAGAGGATAGTCGATGCATCGGGCCTCTTCTACGGGGAGCCGACACCCGATGCGCTAAGGGAGGCGATCGGGACCTTCGAGACACTCGAGGACCGCTTCGATCCCCGGGCGGTTCGCCGAAATGCCGAGCAGTTCTCCCGGGAGATCTTTCGGGAGAGGTACGGGAGATTTGTCAAGGATGCTTGGGGGCGC
The DNA here is from genome assembly GCA_027366615.1 of Nitrospirota bacterium. Classification (GTDB taxonomy): domain Bacteria; phylum Nitrospirota; class Leptospirillia; order Leptospirillales; family Leptospirillaceae; genus UBA4572. The sequence continues at coordinate 2,591 of DAHXNG010000138.1, forward strand.
CATGAACGGGAAGAACTCTCTTGAACATGAGACACGACCTTAAGGCGGGGGGACGACGCGTTCTGATCGTCCTCCTCCTCATCGTTGGAGACATGGGAGCGTTCTACCTCTCTCTATGGACGGCCTATTCGCTCAGAACCCATGTTCTGGGCGCCTGGTTTCCCCTTCCGTTTTCCCAAACATTCCCGGATCTTCTCCTTCGCTTCTGGATTCCCTTGGTCGTGACAAGTGTCTTTGCCTACGAAGGGCTTTACTCGAAACGGGCTCCCTTCTGGGAGGAGACGCGTCAGATTGTCCGCTCCCTCTTTTTCGCCTACATCACGATTTTTGCCATTGTGAGTCTCGGGAAGATGTCTTCCGAGGTCTCCCGGGCAACAATCATCGGAACAGGGATACTTTCTTTGATTTTTGTTCCCCTGGTCAGATTCTGGTGGAAGCCCTTTCTTCATGCCAAAGGTCTGGGGATCAAAAAAACGATTCTGATCGGAGACAATGCCTGGGGGCGGCTTGCCCACCTGGGTCTTTTTCGGGACCATTATATGGGGATCCGGATCGTGGGCCAGGTTTCCCTGGACGAGACGCTTCTCTTCTCTTCGGAGTCTGTCGCCCCCCTCTCCGGGGAGACGGCTCCGGAGCTTCCCTTTTTGGGGACTCTTTCAGAGCTACCCGCAATCGTAGACTCCCTCGGGATCCGGGGTGCGGTGGTGGCCCTTCCCGATATGCGCCGAGAGAGCCTGTCTCCCCTGATAGACGAAATCCAGCGACATGTGCTCTCGGTCTACCTTGTGCCAAACATCTCCCAGGTCAATCTGGTCAATAGCGAGCTGACCTACCTCTTCTACGAAGAGATCTTTCTACTGGGGGTCCACAACAACCTCAAGTCCCGGGTCAACCGGGGGATCAAGGACCTTTCGGACATGGTTCTGGCCCTTCTCCTCTCCTTGCCCCTTCTCCCGATAATCGCACTTCTGGGGATACTGGTGGCGCTTTCTTCCCCTAGTCCGGTCTTCTTTTCCCAACGCCGGATCGGAAAAAAGGGAAGGCCCTTTTGCATCTACAAATTCCGGACAATGGTGGAAGGTGCCGAAGGGCTCTTGGAGAAGATGCTGGAGGGCAACCCGGAGCTGAAAAAGGAGTTTTCCGAGAAGCAGAAGCTCGCTTCCGATCCGCGCATTACGAAGATCGGAAAATTTCTCAGAAGGACAAGTCTCGACGAGCTTCCCCAGATCATCAATGTCCTGAAAGGAGAGATGAGTTTCGTGGGGCCCCGACCAGTGACCCGGGAGGAACTTGATTGCCGGTATCGGGAAAGCGCCGAGTCCTACCAACTCGTGAAACCAGGGATTACAGGCCTCTGGCAGGTCTCGGGACGAAGCGAGCGAGGGTATAAAATGAGGGTCCGCCTCGATCTTTGGTATATCCGAAACTGGTCTTTGTGGCTCGATATGGTTATTCTTGTCCGAACGGTGGGAGTCGTGTTCCGGAAGAAGGGTGCGTTTTAAGGTCCGAAAAAGTGCGCCCCCCTGTCTGAAGATGTGGGCGAGAGAAACCGCGTCCAGTGTTCCTCCTACCCAGCCCATCCGGATCCGTTCCGGAAGGACTCGATCGTCCATCGGGCAAAGGGAAGGCTTGCGGTAAAGGCGGGGGAGACGGCGTTTAAAATGTGAATCGACTCCCGGTCTCCTTCCACCCGAAAGTCTGAGACGAGAGACCGGGTTTTCGTGTCGAGGAGCTGAGCCCGGATGCCGGGCTTTCCCCAACGGGAGAAGCCCGAGGTGTTCAGTTTCTTGACGAGCCCTTTGGCCTGGTGTGCCATATGCTCCCGGGAGTACTTTCTGATCTCGGAGAGCGCCAGATCCCTGAACCCGAAGTCGTTTCCCAGAAAGAGCGAGCTCTCCCACCCAAGGATCTCTTTGAGGTCGCGAACGTCGAAACGGGAGAGTCCCACATAGTTTTCTCTCCAAAAGGCGGGAATGGCGGTCGGGCCGATCTTGACCGTTTTGTCGACCTTGATCGTAAAGTGGACCCCGAGAAAGGGCTGCTTCAGGTCGGGAACCGGGTAGATGTTGGTCCGAACCGGACGGTCTTCCGGAGAGGATCCCGCATACTCGAGATAGATGCCCTTGAACGGAAGGATGGTCAGATCCTTCCCGAAGCCGAAGTCCCGGGCGATGCGGTCGGCATGAAGTCCCGCGGCATTGATAAAGGTGCCGTAGGAAAATAGGGTGTCCCCGGCCAGAATGCGCCTTCTCCCGAGATTCTTTTTGTAGGCAGTCCCGTAGAAGAACCGGACGCCGGAGCCCGCAAGGTCCTTTTCGAGAGATCGGACCACTGCCCCCGGATCGACGGTCGTGGTTGTCGGAGACCAGAGCGCGATCTCTTCGGTCTTGGCATTGGGTTCGATCTCGGCAAGCTCCCGGGCGTCGACGATCGAGACCTCGACGCCGTTCTTGTCGCCCCGGCGCTTGAGCTCCCTGATCCCTTCGGTCTCTTCGCTGTTTCTTGCAACGACGACCTTCCCGCAGGGGTTCATGGGGAGATTTTTCTCCCGGCAGTATTCTCTCCAAAGCCGATTACCCTCCCGGGTGAACCGGGCCTTGAGCGAATCGCTCGTGTAGTAGAAGCCTGCGTGCAAGACGCCGGAATTCCGGCCGCTGGCATGCCAGGCCGGGACCGGTTCTTTTTCGAGGACGCAGACCCCGGCTGAGGGATCGACTCGTCGGATCTCCTTGGCCAAGGCAAGTCCCATGATGCCGGCGCCGAGAATCAGATAGTCCGTGGTGATCGTATTGCTCATGAAAGGATACTCTTCCTTTATTCTACAGTTAGTGGATGCATCAGAGGCAGAAGGAAGCAGTCTACCCCAAGCAAATACACACAATGCAACGTCATGATGTTCGATTCAGTGCCAAATATGAAACGAGGTGGAAAAGTGCCCTTACTCTGTCATATACCGCCCCCATCAATCATGATCTATTTTTCGTCATGATGCATCTGTGCGATCGCATCATCAATTTCAAACTTCGATCTCGATCTTCCTTTTTCGGAGCGGCAGTATCGATTCCTGACAATTGGCGAAATTAAAGAGGATAATTCTTATAATGATGTTTAAGGCGACGTTTTCAAAGATCCTTTATTCGGCCGCTCCATCTATTTGGAGGCTATTGAAAATGTTCTTTGAAAGATCTCAGTATGGGAAACGAAAAAGAGTCGTGAAAAAATCTTTTGGCCTCCCAGACATTCTAGGATTAATTAAAACATGTCGAAAGTTTAGGGACTACTAAGTTATGGATCTTTTTCCGAAAAGGATTGTGCTTAATATTCCTTCGTCCCTGCTGGATTTTCGCCTGAGAGACTGGAGACACTATGCTTTAGGTCTGACTGGCGCCCTCCTTTCATTGAAAAGGGGCTCTCCATTGCTTGTTTGGGAAACTGGACAATCGATGGAGTCTCTTTCTGAATTGCAGAAAGAATTACCTGATGGATGCCTTCCTTCGGATTTTTCTTATTTTGTTTTTCCCGAAAGCGTTCATTCTTCGAACTCAACAGATACCCCGTTTCTTCAGTTATCAGAAAAGCTGTTTGAGCGAGCCCTCGCTCGTCTCAATCCAGCGGGGATACTTTTTCTTGGGCCATTAAAATCAAATTCAGACAAACGCAGACTCTCATTGTTTGTGAAAAAGTATCCATCAATTATTTTGTGCCCGGATCCGGATCAACTGTTCCTTCCCTCCGAATCCGCTTACATGAAAATCGAGAAAGAACGTTTTAGAAAAGAAATCGAGCTGATTCGCTCGGCCGATCTCTTAGTCGTCAGTTCGGAGACTGTGCGACAGGAGGTCATCAACCTTTTGGAGGTTCCTGCGGACAGAGTCCTTTCACTTCCCGGAGGAGTCGATATATCGGCCAATTCTCTTTCTGAAAGTGGAAAAAAGAGTTCCGAGATCCTTTCAAGGGTCGGAGTCACTCGACCGTTTATACTGAGCACGGCGGGAGGAGGCTGGACCGCAAGCTTCTATGATCTTATCACCGCTTTTGCATTGCTCCGTAAACAGCTTCCCCAAAAATTCACGTTTGTGATTATTTGTGAAGCTTCACATGAGATCCATCGAAATCTGATTTCCATGCTGGCCAAAGTTGGGCTGACGACCGAAGACCTTATCCTTACCGGGATTATCTCCGAGGAGGACAGGGTTGCTCTTTACAGGAATTCCGCCCTTTTTATACTTCCTGACGGGATCAGTTTTTCTCATTCGCTTGGCGAGGCAATTTTCTGCGGGGCTCCGGCACTTGTTCCCAGAAATTCAGGTTTTCTTGATGCAATGAAAAATCGAGAGGCTTTTTATGATGCCAGCACTCCCGATCTTATTGCGCGCTCAATTTTTCGCGTTTTAAATAATGAAGCCATTAAGCGCTCTCTTGCCGGTCAGTGTCAGGAGTGGGCCAAGGGGCTTTCATGGGAGCATGGTGCCAATAAACTTTGGGATGCCTGGGCAAAATTGATTGATGGAAGACGGAAGGCAGAAGAGAATGCCTTGTCTAGCGCTCCCCTCACAATCGGATCCGGGTCAAGAATGAGAAAGATCGCATGCATCATGTCTGAGACATTGATGAGCGCCTATGAAACGAGGTCGATAAAAGAATTCTGCGATGAGTTGGCGCAATATTATGATGTTGAGTTTACCCTGGCGCCAATCACCCATGCGGACGGAAGTGCCTTTTCTCTCAGAGAGTCCACTCAATCGAAATATTCACCCTATGACCAATATATTTACTTTGTGAATAAGAGCATGCCTCTACCATTCCTTTTGGAGATGCAGGATCTGTATCCCGGGATAGTAATTCTTCTCGATTTTTTTCTGGGGTCTTCGGATCTCTCCTGCAACGAGACCTCAGGAGGATGGGGCTTTCTGGCTCAGGAAGCACTTCTGTCTTATGGAACTGTCGCTTCATGGCTTGCCTTGGATCCCCTCAAACGTCAGGATTTTTTCGAGAAATATCCTTTGAACCGGAAATTGTTCGATCAAGCCCACGGAGTGGTCTACTTCGACCCGGGAATGCAGCATCAGATTCGATCCTTCTATCCGAGGGGAATGAACGCAAGTCTGACCTATTTACCACAACCGGTAGCTTTGCCCCAACGATTCATTCGAGGCTCTTTGCAGGGAGAGCATGCAGGTGCTCAGAAAGATGTCTTTTCCGTTCTTTTTATTGGACTTCCGGATACCGAAGAGAACTGGAGATATTTTATAAACGCGCTCCACTGTATTGACAGAAATCGTCCGATGTCTTGTTGCAGAATCCTGCTTCGCTTTGAGGAGGCTGTTTGTTTTCTGAATAAACTGGAAGGAGAGAGAGTTCCTCTCGCTCGTCCGATTTGCATCCTTCCCATGGAAGACATTGAATCGGCGAGGGATTGTTTCGAGTCTTCCGATCTCGGAATTGTTTTAAAAAATCATGCGATTCAGGGGGAGTGGAGCGCTTTTCTGGAGGGCATAGGTTCAGGGCTCCCGTTCGTTGCCGTATCGGAATTTTTGGGAGATGCTTTTCCAGGGACACTTCTTGTCGACATTCCCCCCGATACATCTCCGGATCGATTCGACGGGCTTCTTTCTCAAGCGTTGAGCGACCCGTCTTTACGGGAAAGCTGTTCGGAAAAGGCTTATCGCTGGATAGAGGACAATCATGCTCCCCGGAAAGTCGCTCAAAAATTAGCCCTCCTTATGGACCAACATTATCGGGAGTGGGAGACGATTTCCGACGCTTCCCTTGCGATCTCGTTGTCTGACTGTCTTCAGAGAGTTCAATGGAGAGCGCGAAGGAGAGAGGCGGAAAGACTTTCTTTTCTTGTGGCAAATTCCGAACCACTGATCCGACCGGAACGGCTTTACCTTGATGTGACGGCTTTTGCTAAATCCCTGAAGAATGGATATATTACCGGAATTCAGCGTGTGATTCAAAATATCTGCCGTTTTTTGCCATTGACTTCGTCGGTTCAGGTTTATACCTTTCGAATCGGCCGGGATCGTTGTCAGTCTTTTTTCTTAAATGCACTTCCCTTGGACGCCAATGCCGAGAGTTTTTGGGAAACACCATTTTCTTTATCTCTCAGGCCAGGAGACCGGATCCTGATACCGGATGCTCTTATGGATCCCTCTGTCTATGGAGAATTCCTGGCCTACTGTCGTTCCCGAGGAGCCCAACTTCATGCGATCGTATACGATCTCCTTCCCATACGGTTGCCTGAGTGCTTCAGTGCCTCCCATGCCGATAATTTCCGTCTTTGGCTTGAGGCAACTCTCGCCAATGTCGATCAAGTCCTTTGCGACTCAAGATCGACGGCTGAAGATCTGGTCCTGTTTTTAAACGATTCAACGACTCGCCGGACCGTTCCTTTAAAGATCGGGTGCTTCCGACTGGGAGCCGACTTGCTTCATGTGCCCGAAATCCAGACAATAGAAAAGAGGATTCCTCCCGATGTCGCCCAATTCTTTGTGGAGGGAGGGGAGCCGGTCTTCCTGATGGTCGGGACCATCGAACCCAGAAAGAACCATGCTTTTGTTTTGGAAGTCTTTGAAAAGCTGTGGCGTGAAGGAATTCGGAGCCGTCTGTGCGTTGTCGGGCGGATTGGGTGGAAGACGCGAGACCTTGTCACTAAAATGAGGTCTCACGAAGAGAGCGGGAGGTTGTTTTTATTCCTTGAAGGCCCCTCCGACTTTGTTCTGGATTACTGCTATATAAAGTCTTCGGCTCTGATTATGGCTTCTTTGGGAGAAGGGTTTGGATTGCCCGTTGTCGAGGCTGCAAGGAGGGGGTTGCCTCTCGTCGTGAACGATATTCCGATATTCAGGGAAACATGTGGGACTCACGCACTGTATTTTTCCATAAAAAACCCTGAATCCTTGGCCTCTATAATCACGAAGTGGTCTGATCTATGGGCTTCAGGCCAAGTTCCGGAACCGGGAAGAATCCAATGGTCAAGCTGGCGAGAGTGCATTGACGATCTGAATGCATTGATCAACGAAAACAGGAATCCTGTCTTTGAATATCCGTAGGTCGCTTCAATAAGATGCCTTCTCTTTTCCTAATTAGCACGATTGCTCAGCCGGGCGGAGCGAAGTTTCTGAGGTGCCGAGTTCTAGACCGCCTGGAAGTCGACGCATAGGCAGGAGTATGAGCCAAAAGCGCCGCCTGAAGGTGACCATAGGAATCCGGCTGAGCAATTGTGCTAATCAGGTCTCTTTTTGAAGCACGGAGGGCACACAACGGGAGCGGGGGATCGGAGGAAGGAGAGGGGAATCAGGAGGTGTCGTCGGATGGGGGCCGAGAGAGAATAGCCTTCCGGTCTTCATCCATGGACCAGGGGAGCCAGGGAGAGAGATCGTCGGGGGCCTTGCCCAACGCGGCGCATACGGTGAGATAGTCGGTGAGGGCGGTGCGAATGTTGATCCCGTTTTTCGACCAGGTG
>DAHXNG010000141.1 GCA_027366615.1 Nitrospirota bacterium
AAGGAGTCGGACAAGCCCTCCGGCCGGGCCGGCCTCGTGGCCGTTGTGGGGCTTCCCAACGCAGGAAAGTCGACCCTGGTCAATGCCCTGGTGGGGGAGAAGGTCTCGGCGGTGAGCGCGACCCCCCAGACGACCCGAACCCTGATTCGAGGGATTCTGACCGAGAAACGCGGGCAGATGATCTTTCTCGACACCCCCGGATTCCACCAGTCGGGCCCCCTCTTGAACCAGCAGATGGGAGAGAGCCTGGCGACGGCCCTCGCCGAGGCCCATGTCATCCTCTGGGTCGTGGATATCACATCGAAAAAACGTGACCGGGACTGGGCCCGCTTTCTCGAGCTGATCCGGCCGGCCAGGGAGGGGAGCGGTCTGCCCACGCCTCCGCTGGTGGTCGCCTTGACCAAGATCGACCGGCTGGGGCCAACCAACATGATCCCGGTTCTTCTCGAGTTCTCCCGCGAAATGGAGCGGAACCGCATCTCTGGAGAGATCGTTCCCCTTTCGGGCCTCAAGGAGACCAACCTCGAGCCCCTGAGAGACATCCTCTTCCGGGATCTCCCTTCGGGGGAGCCCCTCTTCGACCCGGAGTGGTACACCTCCCAGACGGTGCGGGAGATGGTCCGGGAGATTGTCCAGGAAAAAATCTTCTCCCTTCTCTACGAGGAGGTCCCCCACCAGTGCGCCGTGGCGGTCGAGGAGTTCCTCGAGCCGGAGGGGGAGGAGAAGACCACTCGCATCGAAGGCTCGATCCTCGTGGAGAGGGAGTCCCAGAAGGGGATCGTGGTGGGGGCCCGGGGGGAGACGATCCGGACGATCAGCCAGCGGGCCCGGGAGGAGATCGAGCGCCTGACCGGGACTCCGGTCTACCTCCGCCTTGTCGTCCGGGTCGTTCCGGACTGGCGGGATCGCCCCGCGATTTTGCGGGAGCTGGGATACCTGCCATCGTGATGCCTTCCTGCCCCTGCCTCCTTTCCCGGGACCATGGCTGAGCAAGAGGTTCTTGTTCTCCGGTCCGCCCGCTACCTGGACTCTTCCAAGGTCGTGACCTTTTTTTCCCGGGACGGAGGGCTTCAGTCGGGATTCGCCCGGGGGGCTACCTCCCGCGACAACCGGTTCGGGGCCTCCCTCGAGCCCCTCACCCGAAGCCGGCTCTCCCTGCGCCGGGGGAGCTTTACCGGTCTCGTCCGGATCCTTCATGCCGACACCCGCCATTCCTATCCCCATATTCGCGAAGACTACGACCGCCTTGTCTGGGCAGGACTGATCGTCCGCTTCCTCCTGGGTTTTTTGCCGGAGGGCCACCCCGAGCCCCGTCTCTTCGATCTGGCAAGCCTTGCGCTCGAACGGCTCGATGGCCGGGAGTCTCCCGCAGGTCTTGTCTGGGTGGAGTTCGTTCGGGAGGGGCTTCCGATTCTGGGGTGGGGGATCCCTCCTCCGGTCTGCCGCTCCTGCGGGAAAACGGAGGGGGGCGAGAGAAAGGAGTTCGGGGAGGAGGGGCGCTCCCGAAGGTTCGCCTACCGCCCCTCCGACGGAGCGGTCTTTTGCCGGTCCTGTCGCCCCGTGGACCCGGAGGGGACGCTGTGGGCTGTGGCACCGGAGGTTCTTTTTTTTCTGTCGGGAAGCCCCCAGGTCAAAGGGAGTCCTGCGGGGGAAGGGAGGTCTCTCCCCTCGCCGGTTCGGGAGGCTCTGGCCTTTCTCGACCGGGTGATCGGAGAGCATATCTCCCGGTGGATCGCGGTGGCAGACTTGTCCTTTGTCGGCGGGGGAGGGACGGGCCTAGAAGATGAAGAAGTGGACCCCGACCGAGGTCGTGATCATGATGAGGGGGCCTGAGGTAAAGGCGGGCGAGGGATAGGCGGGAAAGGCGAGCGGCATGCCGGCGACCCGTTCCTCGATGAACCACTGCTTGAAGCTGAACCCTGCGCCGACCTCTCCGAAAGGCTCGGGGGAGATACGTCCCCCTCCGTAGGAATACTCGAAGGCCGCTCCGACGTCGGCGATCGCGTAAATCCAGTTCTTCTTACTGGTCCGGTAAAGAGTGTGGTAGATCCCGAAGGAGAGGGGGGTGAGCGACATGAGCCCCGAGTTGTTGGGGGAGTAAGTGACGGGATTTTCCCCAATGGTCTGGGTGGTCTGGAAGATGTTCGTCATGAGCGTGGCGGTAATGTCCCAGTCGGGAAGGTATTCCCAGGTCATCCGGACTCCGCCGCCCCAGGCGACGGGGCTGTTGTTCTGGAGAGGGGAGACGGGCAGGTAGTCGACGTTGCCCATGAGCTGAACGTCGAAGGCGCGGGCCCGGTCCGGCGAGAAGAAAAGGAGGGCGCCAAAAAGGAGAGCGGCGGCTGAAACGAGTGCTGTCCGGGATCTTCTGCGAAGAGGCGCAGGGAGGAGAGGGATTTTCAACGAAACCTTTCTAGCGGTGTGCGGGAGGCCCGGACCGCAGGGGGCGTCACGCCCAGAAAGAAAAATGCCAGGGAAAAGAGTGAAAATCCCAGGAAGAGGCCCAAGGGAAAGGCCGGGGAGACGGGAAGGGCCCGGGTGACCTGCCGAAGGGCCAGAAGACGCCCTGTGCTGTCACTTGTCCAGAGTGTGAGACGATAGCGGCCGTCGTCGGGGGGAAGTAGATAGGCCCGGGATCCGAGCCTGAGGTCGACCGGTCCGGCAAAGAGTGTCAGGTCGTGGCCATAGGCGGCCCAGCTGTCCATGCGGTGGCGGAGAACGAGAAAGGCCTCCGGACTCTGCCCCGGGCCCGACGAAAGGGGGATCGGCATGCGGGCGGCGTCTTTTCTTCCCTCGGACTCATAGGTTCCACCGAGCCCTCCGGTGAGCGTGGAAAGAGGAGTGCGGGGCGCCGGAAGAGAATGCTCCAGCAGGACGAGAAGGAGGCCCGCCAGAAGGGCTGTGGCGGCAACGGCGCTCCGGTGGCGAATGAGGGGGCTCTTTCCGGAAGGAGTGCTCTTGTCTTTTCTGAGACTCTCGGGGGAGGGGGCTCTGACGAAACGGCCCGAGAGGTATCCGGCCACTCCCAGAAAGAGAAGAAGAAGCACGTCGTTTCTGTAGAGGGTCAGGGGAGCGACGACATGGACCGGGAGGGTCTCAACTGTGAGTTTTGTGGTCGGGTCGGAGAAGGTGATCTCATAGCGACCGGGATCCCAGAGCACGAGCCGGACCGAGGCGGGAGGCTTTCCTGGGTCTGGGGGAGGAATCGCGACCGGCATCTGGAAGACCGTACGCCCCGAAGGCCAGTAGCCAACCGAGAGGGGGTCAGAGCTCTCCTTGACCGCCCGCAAAAGAAGAGACCGGTGAGTTGGCCCGCCCGCCGGCAAGGTGGGAAGGCGCACGGAGAATGTCGTCTGGGCCCGGGGCAGATGGGGTTCGATATCGGGGCCCGCCGTCCACGTCGACCGATAGAGATGCACGAGGATCCCGGCCGATGTCAGGACGGCAATACCGGTCAGAAGGGGCAGAAGACCTCGCAGAAGTGACTTTGTCAAGAAAATCTCCGGATGCGTTCCGTGGGGAGGGGAGAGCGTGAAGGTCGAGAACGGCCCCCGTTGCCGGTTCCCGGACGCCCTGATCGCAGGCAGGCGGACAGGCTGTCCGGGTCGATCCTCCGGTCATATTCTGGGGGAAGACCCCCTCAAAAGTCAAAGGAAATGCCGAGAGCCGCGTACCTGTCTTTGTTGAAGAGGAGGTCGCCCATGTAGGAGTATCCGTTGTAGAGATCGATCATCGGGCGGACCTGAAAGTACGATCCCGGGCGGTGGAAGAGAAGTCCCACCTGAAGATCCTCGTTGGGGGTGTAGCCGTTGATGCCCCGGGATTCGATAAAAAAGGAGGCGTAGCCCCGGCCCAGGTGGTCGAGGGAGGAAAATGTGTCGGTATAGGCTTCGGCACCGCCGAGCAGGATCAGGGCGTCCTGTGCTGTGGAGTAGTAGTCGAAGCCCTCGACCCGGTAGGCGGCCCCTCCGTAGAGTCTCAGGTGGGGGGTGATGTCCTCGGAGGAGACCTCCTGAAGGATCTCCTGTCCAAAGTCGGAGAGTTTGTTGACGTTGGCGAGAGTGGTGTAGTTGTAGCCGGTGTGGGAGCTCTCGTGGTAGAAGAAGAGCCGCTGGGAAAAGGCTCCGATTCGTCCTGTCAGGGTGGCGCCGACCATGTAGTCCGAGTCCATGAGGTAGGTGTTGGCGCCGAAGATCCCGAAGCGCGAAAACTCGCCTCCCACAAGTCCGAACTGGAGGGCCCGGTCGACCCCTTCGGCATTCGACTCCCACCGGGCGATTCCGATGTTGCCCGCCATGTTCCCGTTGAACTGAAGGGCGGAGGGCATGTTCGAGGCCGCGAAGAATTCGATCGTGCTGAGCGGCTCGCGGGGATCGGAGAGGAGAGGGGTGAAGACGTCCTGGGAGGGGAAAAAGACAAGGCGCGACGTGCCGTCGCCGATCGAGAGAACCCCCGGAGCGCCAATGGGCGGATCCCGGGAGTCGAGGGTCGCGTTGGCGGCAGGCGGCGGGCCGCTGTTGTCGGCAGGGGCCGGAGCGGCCTTTGCCGACTGGCAGGAAAGGGCAAGAAGGAGGATGGCCGACACGAGGCTTTTGACGGCGGAAGGGGAAACGGGCAATTCCGACACGATCGGTGGTATCCTTATATTTTTGTTTCGCTCCGATTCTTGAAAGCGAAGGGGCGATGAAGAGCCGGAGATGGTTCTCAAAAGTGTCGGATGGGGGAGTCTCTTTTTTGAAGAGGGCTTGCCATCCTAAGGCAATTAGGTCTCTGGCATTAGGGCATTAGGGCATTTGTATATAGTTTAATATCAAACTTATTTTGAGTGCAACTCGGGAGATCCGTTGATGGGACAGGAAGAGTACGGGACAGATGAGGGAGCGGCCGAAAAAACGCTCCGGGGTGAGGTCGTCCTCGGGAAAAATGAGGAACGGCGGGTGATGGCAGGCCATCGCTGGATCTTTTCCAACGAGGTGGCCCGCCTGTCCCCCACGGCCTCCCGGACCTCCGGAGGGGAGCCCCCCCTTCTCGTCGACGTTCGTGCGGCCTCCGGAAGGTTTTTGGGAACCGGCCTCTATAACCCCCATTCACTGATTGCCGTCCGGCTCCTCGAGGGGCGCATCGAGAGCCTTGAAGACTATATCGCCGAGAGGATCTCTGCCGCGATCGCCATGCGGGAGCGCCTCGGAATGGGAGAAGAGGCGATTCGCCTCGTCCACTCGGAGGCCGATGGCCTCCCCGGGGTCGTCGTCGACCGCTACGGGGATCGACTCTCGGTCCAGATCACCACCCGGGCGATGGAGGCCCTCCTGCCTGCGATTCTCGAGAGCCTTGCCGAGGCACTGTCTCCTCGGGGAATACGGGTGGATCGCGGCCTTCGGGCCCGGGAGACGGAGGGGCTTCCCGTAGGAGAGGACCATTTCGTGGGAGATGTTCCGGAGGAGCTTGCCGTTTCGCTTGGGGAGAAGACGATCCGATTTCCCTTCCGGGAGGGCCAGAAGACAGGGCTCTTCCTCGACCAGAAGGACAACGTGAAGGCGCTTTCGGGACGGATCGGAGGGGGGCGGATCCTCGACGCATTTTCTTATGTGGGAGCCTGGTCGATGGGGGTGGCCGCCGCCTCTCCCGGTGCCACACTTACCGGCGTGGACGCCTCCGAGAAGGCGATCTCCTTCTACCGCCGGAACGTCCCGACCGGAGAGGGGATCGCGGCCGACTTCTTTACCTGGGGGGAGGCAGCCCGGAAGGCCGGTCGTCGTTTCGACACGGTGATTCTTGATCCGCCGGCCTTCATCAAGAGCCGTCGTCTGGTGAAGGAGGGGATCGAGGGATACCACAAGGCCTTTCGCCTGGGACTCTCCCTTCTCGACCGGGAGGGGATCTTCATCGTCTGTTCCTGCTCGGCACTGCTTTCGTGGGAAGATTTTTCGGGAATTCTCCGGGCGGTCTTCCGCAAGGAGGAGCGCACAGGGCGTCTTTTCTACTCGGGGAAGGCCTCCTGGGACCATCCGCGCCTTTTGTCGATGCCGGAGCTCGACTATCTCAAGTGCGCCGCCTTCCATGTCGGAGACTGATCGTTGCGCCTCCCCTCAAAACAGATTGGAAAAGGGAGTCGGGGAGGGGATATCGACAGGGATTTTCCGATTTTTCGGGAAATCCGCCAGTTGACCTTCTGACCGGATCCGGCCTACAATAGTATTTCTTTTGATTTTGCAAGGCCCCCTCTTCTCTTTATACATCCTTGCCCTGTGGCCTCCCGTGGGCATCTTGTCCCGGGTTCCCGGTGGATATGGGCTCTTCCGGCGGTCTGACCCTCTTGACCGAGTTCGGGTTTTCCGGGTGGCCATTTTTGCCGAGTATATTTTTGCCGAGTATATTTTTGCCGAGTAAC
>DAHXNG010000143.1 GCA_027366615.1 Nitrospirota bacterium
ATGGCGACGGCAAGAACGACGGCAGGTACGGTCCTTGCGATTCTTGAACGAGTCATCGAGTCTCCTTATGCTGTGATGGCGCCTCGTTCCGAACTACAAGACGAGGAAGGGCGCCGAAGTGAACGGTCCGGATTGGGAAAGTGAAGATCCTCCCCTATCCGCCGTACAGGGATCCCATTTCGAAGTTGACCACAGGTCCCGGGTAGTTCCCCGGGAATCCCTGAATATAGGAGTTGTTGGCAAGCGGCCAGCCCAAATCGAGGGTCAGAGGGCCCATGGGAGAGTTCCACATGATGCCGATGCCGGTTCCCGGCCAGTTGAATCCGGCAAGGTTGAGCGGCTGGCCAGGGAGGTACTCTCCCGAGTTGTCGAAAAAGACATCGCCGTAGAAGCCGAACTTGGCAAAGATCGGCCAGACGTAGTCGGCATTGAATATGAGCTCCTTGTCGCCGCCGACGAGATAGCCGAACGGCATGGGGCCGGCAAACCCGAAGTTGTAGCCCCGGTTGGAGTAGATGCCGCCCACATAGTACCTGTCCCAGACCGGAATGAATCCGTCGGGCCCGAGGGGATTCTCGTAGCCGACCGCAAAGTGGAAGGAGAGGGTCGACTTCTCCGTGATCGGGATGAAGAGGGTGGCATTCCCCGTGGTCTGGTAGAAGGCCGTATCCCCGCCGAAGGTCCCCCCGTAGACCCCCACGTTGCCCCAGATGTGGTATCCGCTGTGGGGCAGCATGTAGTTGTCGCGACGGTCGTAGGAGAATCCGATCGACGGTCCGCTCTGGGTCCAGTACCCCACCTGCTGGAGGAAGGGCGCAAGCTCCGGAGCCTCCTGCGCCTGCTGTGGGGTCACGGCGACAAGGAAGATCTGCTCCGATTCCACAAGCCAGGAAAGGGAGGTGGAAAAATAATACCCGAAACGCCGGGTCAGACTCAATGAACCGCCGAGAGCGCTGTTCCAGTAGGTAAAGTAGTCCATGAAGGTGTCAAAGAACGAGAGGGAGGCGGCCGTCGGGGTGTCGAGGAAGTAGGGGTCGGTGATGGTGAGCGAGTACATGGTGATGAACCCGCCGAGCTCCCCGGAGAGGCTCACCGAGTCCCCCGTTCCGAAGATGTTGTTCTGGGCGATGGTGGCCATGCCCATGACGCCGAAGAGGGTGCTGTAACCGCCGCCGATGGAGAAGGTCCCGGTGGGCTTTTCCTTGACCTTCACGTTCAGGTCGACGAGGTTGTCCCCGACCTGCTGGGGAACGATCTGGACGTTCTTGAAGAAGTTCATGTTGTTGAGGTTCCGGTAGGAGTCCTGGAGGGCCTGAGTGTCCATGATGCCGGACTCCTGGACGCCCAGAACCCGCCGGATCACCTTGTCGCGGGTCAGTTCGTTCCCGGCGATATTGATCTTCCGGATGTGGACGAGACCGCCTTCGGTGATCAGGAAGGTGAGGTTGACCGTCTTCTTGCGGATATTGGGAACGATCTGGGGGGTGACGATGGCGAAGGCGTAGCCCTTGTGTCCGTATTTTCTCGTCAGATTGTTGATGTCTTTTTGGAGTTTTTTTCTCGAAAAGATTTGAGGGGGCTTTGTCTTGATCGTATCGAGGATCTCCTTGGCCTTGAAGAGCTTGTTCCCGGAGACCCCGACATGGGAGATCCGGAACTGCTCTCCCTCGGTAAGGGGGAATCGGATCTCCATGGTCTTCTTGTGGTTGTGAAAGATCCTCTTGGGCTCGCCCACGGCGACGTTGATATAGCCGTGGTTCAGGTAGAAGTCGCGGAGACGTTCAATATCCTGGTCGGTCTGGGTCTTCTTGTAGACTCCGGAGTCCGTCCACCAGGAGGTCAGCCAGAAGTAGGGCTTCGTCTGGATTTTCTTCTGGAGTGTCGAGGCCGGGTAGGCCTTGTTCCCGGAGAAGGTCACCTTGGTAATGTGGGTGAGGGTTCCTTCCGAGATAAGGAAGATGAGCTCGACCTTCCGGTTTGCCATGCGCTTTGTCAGGGGAACGACCGAGGCGTTGTAGTACCCGGACTTCTTGTAGAGAGCCTCGATCCGCCGCACGTTCTGATGGACTTCGTATCCGTCGTAGAAGGAGGCCGGGAGGATGGTCAGCTTTTTCCTGAGGTCGGAGTCGGACTCGTTGTTGTTGCCGATGAAGCTGATCTTTTCGACGGTCGACCTCTCCGTCACCCGGAAGGTGAGCGCGACGCCCCCCTCGAAGCCTTTGGCATAGACCTCGATCCGGTCGAAGTAACCGGTCTGGTACAGGGCCTTGATGTCTCCGGAAATGGCGAACTGGGAGAAGGGATCTCCGACCTTGTTATGGATTTTCTGCCGAATGGTCGAGGTGTCGATCTTTCTGTTGCCCTTGATGTCGATGCGGGTAATCAGGACGGGAAGAAGGTCGCTTCCGGTCGCTTTCGGGGCGGCAAAAGAGTCCTTGGGCGAAAAGGGAAGAAGAGCGAAAAGAAGAAGAATTGCGGGAAGAAGTCGTAGAAGCAAAGAGTGCGCAACGGGAATGCCGAAAAGAAAGGGAGCGGGACGTGAGACGCCCTGTCTTTTCTCGGGAAAAGGAGATCTCATGGCTTATGTCGGGAAAAAGGGAGAGGTCGAGCTTCCTTCCGGCCGATTCTTGATCTTTGGACGCGTTTGTTCAATGAGTATCCCGGAAGAATGGCATGAATCGCAGCGGATCGGGTGGTGTCGTTCGCGTCAATTGTCTCTTGTTGCCAAAAACCCTCGAGACTATATCATGGACGGGCGGATTTTCCAAGACGAAAAATCAGGAAGATATGAGGTGAATCCTCCCTGAGCCAAGGCATCCGAGCCTTTGGATTCGGCGAGCCCTAAAAGATGGATGATTTTTTTGTTGACAGAGCCCGGTCTGAACCATTATAGTCAACCGCTGTGCCGAGGTAGCTCAGTCGGTAGAGCAGAGGCCTGAAAAGCCTCGTGTCGGCGGTTCGATTCCGCCCCTCGGCACCATTTTCTCTTTCTCTTCGTCTTCTCCGGCTTTTTCTGCCATCGCCCGCTACGGTATACCGACAAAAACGCGCTTAAATCCCAGTCAACACAGCCTTGCTCTCATTTAAGAGTCGGTGGATCGCCTTGCCCGTCACCTTATATTCTCAGCCGGGAGACGATCCTTTTGAGCTTTCGACTCTTTTCGCTTGTTCTCCTAGAAGAACGTAAATCCGACGACAACCGGAACATAGGTCATCGATCCAAGGGAGCCCTGCGGCGTGGTGATCAGGGGGCCAGTAATCTGGGCGTAGCGGATCTCTCCGTAGACGGGGCCCAGGTTGATCCCCAGAGCACCGTCCCAGGTCGCACTGTTTCCGGATGTCCCCACGGCTTGAGTATTGTTGTATCCGGCATCGACGGCCGCATAGAGGTAGAAGAGACTGCTAAACTTGAGGAAGTCGACCTCAAGTCCCAGCGTGACCGGGAAGGCTGTCATGACGGGAGTTCCTGTAAAATGAAGGTAGTTGGCCTGGCCCCGGAGAGCGAAGGAATCGGAAAGGTGAAATGTCCCAAGAAAACCCGCTCCGAACCCTCCCCCGCTGTATCCGCCCACGTCTCCCGAGACGGTGGACTGGCCGGAGAGGGCGCCGATGGCCATCCCCTGGACAGAGAGGCTTAAGGGAAGAACGGCCGAACGGCCTTGTCCTGGCGAGGCAAAAACAATCAGGCATGAAACGAGCAGGGCTGCAAAAAGAGTATGAAAACCATAATGGCCCCTTTGGGGATGGATCCGCTTGCTA
>DAHXNG010000127.1 GCA_027366615.1 Nitrospirota bacterium
CCGCTCTCCCCCTCCCTGCTCTGGACGGACTACTGGTATTCGGGGCTGGTCTCCCGGACGCTGGCCCCGTTCTGGCGCAAGGAGCGAAAGCTGATCCCTCCTTCGTTTCTCTTCGTTCCCGCCGAGGGGCCCTTCCCGGCGGGCTTTGCCATTCTGCCCTTCGAGGGCGGGAAGCCTCTTGAATGGGCCTCCCGCCTCTTCGATACGGTGGCAGGGCTCGGAGTGACGCCGGTCGTTCTCGACAGCGACTCCCTCGACGAGGAGCTCAAGCCATCGGTTCCGCAGGTCTCCCGGAACCTTCTCGACCGCCACGGGATCCGGCTCTATGTCTCCGATCCCTCAAGCCGCCCCGCCACCCGGGAGGTTCTCTCCTCCCTTCTGGAGTCTGTCTCGTGATCGACCGCTACTGCCGTGCCCCGATGAAGGGGCTTTTTGAAACGGAGCACCGCCTCAAGACCTGGCTTGCCGTCGAGCGCGCCGTGGCCGGGATCCTTGCCCGCCACGGGAAGATCGATCCTTTGGGGGCAAAGGCGGTCATCGAGACCCCCGTGACAATCGACATCCCCCGGATGGAGGCGATCGAGGCCGAGACCCGCCACGACGTAATTGCGTTCTTGACCATGGTCTCGGAGCAGCTTCCGGAGAAGGGGCGCGCCGTCCTCCATTTCGGGATGACCTCGACCGATTTGGTCGATACGGCCCAGAACCTCCTTGTCCGGGATGCGCTCCATATCGTGGCCGACGAGATTCACCGGTTTGTCGGGATCCTCCGGGAAAAGGCGCTTCTCTACCGGGAGACCCTGATGGTGGGCCGCTCCCACGGGATCCATGGGGAGCCGATCGTCTTCGGCCTCAAGTTCCTCTCCTGGCATGCGGAGTTTGTCCGGCATGCCGAACGTCTCGCACGCGCGCGGGAGACGATGGCGGTGGGCAAGCTCTCCGGGGCCATGGGGACGGCCGTCAACATCGACCCCGCCCTGGAGGAGGAGATCCTGGGAACACTGGGTCTCTCCGTCGAGCCGGTGGCGACCCAGGTCGTCTCCCGGGATCGCCATGCCGAGCTCTTTTCCGTCCTGGCCGGGATCGGCTCATCCCTTGAGCGGGTGGCGGTCGAGATCCGCCACCTCCAGCGCACCGAGGTGGGCGAGGCGGAGGAGCCGTTCCGCTCCGGCCAGAAGGGGTCGTCTGCCATGCCGCACAAGAGGAACCCGGTGGGCTCGGAGAACATCACGGGCCTTGCGAGGCTCTTGCGCTCCTATTCGGGGGCGGCGCTCGAGAACGTGGCCCTCTGGCACGAGCGCGACATCAGCCACTCCTCGGTGGAGAGGGTCATCCTTCCCGACGCCTTCTGTCTCGTCGACTACATGCTCGACCGGATGGGGACGATCCTCCGGGATCTGGTGGTCTATCCGGAGCGCATGAAAAGGAACCTCGAGTCCTCCGGAGGGCTCGTCTTCTCCCAGAGCGTCCTGCTCGAGCTCGTGGACTCGGGCCTTCCCAGAGAGGAGGCCTACCGGGTCGTGCAGGATGCGGCGATGGCCACCTTCCGCGAGGGAGGGCTATTCAGGGAGCGCCTTCTGGCGCATCCGGACTTTCCGAAGGGGAAGGAGTGGTCGGAACGTCTCGACCGCGCCTTCGATCCCCTTCGCTTTACCCACAACGTGTCGGGGATCTACCGGCGGGTGCTGGGCGACGGCTTTGACAGCCGGGGCGCCTCTCCCGCCGGATCTCCCCGGGGAGAACGATAGCCCGTGGTCCAGCCACCCGATGCCAAGCTCTACGAGGGCAAGGCCAAAATTCTTTATGCCACCTCCGACCCCCGGGTCCTCGTCCAGGAGTTCAAGGACGATCTGACCGCCTTTAACGCCCAGAAGAAGGGCACCTTCTTCGGGAAGGGCTCCCTCAACTGCCAGATCTCGGCCGTTCTCTTCGAGCTTTTGGCCGGACAGGGGGTTCCGGTGCACTTCCGCGCCCTCGAGACCCCCCGGCGGATGGTGATCGACCGCCTCGAGATGGTTCCCCTCGAGGTCGTCGTAAGAAACCGCGTCGCCGGCTCCCTCGTCAAGCGGCTGGGAGTCCCCGAAGGGGAGGAGCTCGCCTTTCCCGTGATCGAGTGGTACTACAAGCGCGACGACCTGGGGGATCCCATGGTGAACCGCGACCATATCCGGGTGCTGAAGCTGGCCTCCGACGCCGTCCTCGACCGTATCCGGGAGGTTGCCCTCCGGACCAACGAGGTCCTTTTGCCCTTTTTCCGGGAGCGGGGCCTTCTTCTGGTGGACATGAAGCTCGAGTTCGGCTGGAACCCCTCCGGAGATCTGGTCTTGGGAGACGAGATCGACGGCGATACAAGCCGGCTCTGGGATGCGGACAGCGGTGAGAAACTCGACAAGGACCGGTTCCGGATGGATCTGGGATCGGTCAAGGACGGATACGAAAAAATCTATGAAAGGGTGGTGGGCCATGCCAGCTCCTCGTGAGAGCTCCCGGGTCCGGGTGACGATCATCGTAAGAATCCGTGACGGGGTTCTCGACCCCCAGGGGGAGGCGGTTCGGCAAGCCCTTATAGACATGGGCCACGGTACGGTCGAGGATGTCCGGATCGGCAAGGTCGTCGAGGTCATCCTTCCCTCGGGTCCCGGCCTTCCGGAGTTGACCCGGGAGTGGTGCGAACGGCTTCTTGCCAACCCTGTGGTGGAACGCTATGAAATCGTGGGCATCGAACCCCTCTGAGGGGGCGTGATGTCCGGATCTCCCGGAAGGACTCGGCCTCCGGGAGAAAGGGAGGGGATTTGAACGCTCCGCCAGGATTTTTCCGGCTCTGGATCGGACGCCTCTTCTGGGGGGCGATCGTCATGATCCCGCTCTCGGCGCTCTTCTTCGCCCTTCTGATGGTGGAGGCCGAACGCCGGGGGCTCGACCATTCCCGGACCGTTCTCGAGTCCTCCGAAAGCCTCCTCTCCACGGAGATGATCTCCGGCCACCCGGAGGCCGTGCCCCAGGCGGTCAACCGTCTTGCCACGGCGACCGGCACGGTGATCGTCCTCCTAAGAAACGACGGCTCCTCCGCCTACTCCGACGAGAAGGCGCTCGATCACATCAAGGCCTACACCGCCGTCTCCGACGCCTGGCGCAACACCCTCCACTCCCCCGATGTCTTTCCCTGGCCGTCGACGGCCGTTCCCGAACGGCTGGCCCACGAGGTCGACCGCATCTTCGCCGAAAAGAACGGCCATCTTCTGGCCGACCTCCACGGGATGGCGAGCCCCATCGCCCTTCACGGAGGCTATGCCGTCTGGACCCGGGCCATCCACAACCATACCGCCTGCGCCCGTTGCCACGGATTCGACAGCGAGGTTCTGGGCCACTGGGTCGTCATCTCCCGGGTGGTTCCGGCCGCCTCCCACGCCGGACGGATCCTGTGGGGGTTCTGGCCCCTTCCCCAGGTCAACCAGACGATCATCTTCGGGGGGACGGCGGGACTTGTGGTCTTGTCGCTCCTCTTTGTCTCGGCTCTCGAGAGCTTTTTCTTAAAGAGGGGGCTTCGTCCGAAGCCCCTGAAGAAGAAGGCGGCCGGCAAGAGCTCCGGGGAGAAGGGAGAGAGCGCCTCCCTCCATGAGGCCGCCTCGTCGGCCGCAGCTTCTGATGAGCCCGCTCTTACCGTGAGCTACGAAGGCTGGCAGGAGCTCCACCAGCGCCTCGAGACCCTGGACCATTCGATCGTGGCCCTGGCCGAAGAGATCCCCCGGCCGGGCATCCTGCCTGCAGATCACAAGGAGGCGGACGAGGTGGTGGAGGTTCACGTCTCCCTCGCGGAGATGCTCGCCGACTGGAGCGACCGCTTCGAGATGGCACTGCAGGAGCTCGAATCCCATCCGCTGGCCAAGAGCGATGCGATCCTGGCCCGCTTTATCGAAAAGGCCCGGGAGTTCCGGACCCAGGCGGTTTCCTTTGTCGATGTCGCCGACTCCGAAAAGGAGCCGGAGTCCTTTGGCGCCCTCAAGGCTCCCTTCTTCGAGGTTCTGACCGAAGAGCACAAGGACTGGACCGACCGGCTCAGGGCCGTCCTGGGCCACCTTCACGCCGAGGTCCGGGCGATGGAGGGGGTGACAAAGACGGGGATCAACCGCACGGAGCCCCCCCGGGAGCAGACGGAAAAGGAGAAGGACACCGCCAACGCCACATCCAAGGGGAAGTCTTAAGGTATCTGGCTTCCCGGAGTTTTTGTCCCGGAGGAGACAGCGAAAGCCCTTCTCCGGAGAGCGGCTCGCTTTGGGCAGGATGACAACATATAAGGACCGGGAACCCCGGTCCTTTTTTTCGTGAGGGGGAGGGGCGTGGCCTCTTTGGATCCGATTCTTCTCATTCATTGCGGCACGGGGTCGGAGCTTGTTCCCGCTTCGCGGGAGTTTTTTCGCGAGCTTTTGCCCGAACTCTCCCGCCGCCTCCTTCGGAGCACAAACGCTCTCGATCTTGCCGTGGAGTGCGTGAGCCGGCTTGAGGCTTCGGGGCTCTTTAACGCCGGCCAAGGGGCGATTGCCCA
This sequence comes from Nitrospirota bacterium, assembly GCA_027366615.1. Taxonomy (GTDB): domain Bacteria; phylum Nitrospirota; class Leptospirillia; order Leptospirillales; family Leptospirillaceae; genus UBA4572. The sequence goes on from DAHXNG010000127.1 coordinate 4,544, forward strand.
AGGCGATGGAGAAATTCGCCGCGATGCCGGGATGATGGACGGGGCGTCGATGAGGGCCCTGGGGATAAGCCAGGTGCGGGGGGTGCCGGGGATGGCCCGCCTTGTGGCGGCACTTCATGGAAAAAGCGCCCACGTGCACCTTGCCGGGGCGATGGTCGAACGGTGGGCAAAAAGAAATGGCTGGCCCGAGGCGGGGAGGGGGGAGGAGAGCGGATCCGACCCCACGCGCCTCTGGGAGGAGGAAGGAGGCACGGGCTCCGGGACGGTCGGCTGTGTCGTCCGTGATAGCGCCGGCCATCTCGCCTCGGTCACCTCGACCGGGGGCATCGGCCGGATGTGGCCCGGGCGGATCGGCGACAGTCCGATCGTGGGGGGAGGGTTCTATGCCGACGATACCCTCGGGGCGATCTCCATGACCGGTGTCGGGGAGGCGATCCTGACCGCCGGCGGAGGGGTGGCCCTTCTCGTGGGCCTTTCTTTAATGCCTCCGGGGCCGGGGGCCGAGGCGGTCTCCTCTCGGGCACTCGACCGGCTCCGGATTATCCAGAACCGCTTCGGTGCCGAGACGGGGTGCGTGGGGATCTCCGGGGGGGAGCCGTTCTTTGCCCATACCTCGCCGCGCATGATCCGGGGGGTTGTGACCCCCGACCGGGTCCTTGTGGCGGATCGGACGGGGGAGCTGCGGGACAGCGATCCGGTCTGATCGGGGAGGCGCGGGAACGAATATCGTTGAGTTGGGGGAGAGCCAGACCTTATAATAGAGAGAACAGGCCGGACGGCCGCTCCGGAATCCCGGTCGCTGTCCGGATCGATCACCGGACAGGAGACTCCCATGCCACATCCCCTCTTCGAATACGATCCTTCCGAGGATATCGACATCCCCTACACAAAACTCAAGACCGACGG
>DAHXNG010000148.1 GCA_027366615.1 Nitrospirota bacterium
CCCTCCCGGTCGTAGACGCGCAAGGTGTCGAGGGTTCCCGAAAGGGCGTCGATCCGGTTTTTGTCGCCGGTGATCCAGCGGGCCCTGTCGTATCCGACAGGATCGAGGCGGGTCTTCACGTTGTATTCGTGCTCGAGACGAAACTTCAAGACCTCAAGCTGCAGGGCGCCCACGGCCCCGACGATCATGTCCCGTTCTCCATGGGGATCCTGGGCAAAGACCTGGATCGCCCCCTCCTCGGCAAGCTGGTCGAGCCCCTTTTTGAGGTGCTTGCGCTTTAGTGGGTCCTCGAGAATCAGGCGAGCGAAGAGTTCGGGGGAGAAGGAGGGGATGCCTTCGAAGTGAAAGAGCCCTTTTTCGCAGAGGGTGTCGCCGATCCGGAAGACCCCAGGGTCGTGGAGGCCGATGATGTCGCCGGGCCAGGCTTCCTCGACGCGCTCCCGCTTCTGTCCCAGAAACTGAATCGTCTTGGAAAGACGGAGAGGTTTTCCGGTGGTGGCGTTCGTGGCCGTCATCTCGCGGACGAATCGTCCGGAGCAGACGCGAATGAAGGCGAACCGGTCCCGGTGCTGGGGATCCATGTTGGCCTGGATCTTGAAGACGAATCCCGAAAAGGAGGGAGTCTCCGGGGGAATGGCCCCCTTGTCGGACTGGTAGGCCCGGGGGGAGGGAGCAAGATCGACGAAGGAGTCGAGAAAGAGCTCGATGCCGAAATTGTTGAGGGCGCTTCCAAAGAAGACGGGGGTGACGCGCCCTTCAAGAAAGCCTTTTCGATCGAAGGAGGCTCCTTCGTGGGAGAGAAGAGCGATCTCCTCGTGGAAGGCCTCCTGGTCGGGCAGGGAGGCTATGACAGTCTTGAGCTCGGGGTCGGAGGAGTCGAGGATGCGATCGCTCGCCCGGGCTCCGCCGTGGTCGACCGCCTCGTAGAGGTGGGCCTTGTCGCGGGTGAGGTCCCAAACCCCGCGAAATCCGGTCCCGGAGCCGATCGGCCAGTCGAAGGGAATGGCCTGGATGTCGAGGGTCCGCTCGATCTCGGAGAGAAGGGCGAAGGGGTCGACGCCCTCGCGGTCAACCTTGTTGATAAAGGTGACGATGGGAAGCTGGCGCATCCGGGCGACCTCGAAGAGCTTCAAGGTCTGGGGCTCGATCCCCTTGGCGCCGTCGAGAAGCATGACGACCGAGTCGACCGCCTCGAGCGTCCGGAAGGTATCCTCGCTGAAGTCCTTGTGGCCGGGAGTGTCGAGGATGTTGAGGGTATGGTCATGGTAGTCGAAGACGAGAGCGCTTGAGGTCACGCTGATGCCGCGCTGGCGCTCAATCTCCATCCAGTCGCTTGTGGCATAGCGTGCGGCCTTTCTTGCCTTGATGGAGCCGGCGAGGTGAATGGCCCCTCCGTAAAGAAGAAGCTTCTCGGTCAGCGTGGTCTTCCCGGCGTCCGGGTGGCTGATAATGGCAAAGGTCCGGCGGCGTAAGATCTCTGCAAAAAGGGGTGTCTGTGAAGTCTGCTCCATCATGCCTCTCGGGAAGGATTTCTAATTGACTGGAAAAAGGGGTTAGAAGGGATGGCGCCCCTCGACGGCGCGGATCAGCGTGATCTCGTCGACATATTCGATCTCAAGGCCCACGGGGATGCCAAAGGCGATACGGCTGACCCGAATCCCCAGAGGTTTGACCAGGCGGGAGAGGTAAAGGGCCGTGGCTTCGCCTTCGGTGGTGGGGGAGGTCGCCAGGACGACCTCCCGGATCTCCGGGTTCTCGAGCCGCAAAAGAAGCTCTCGGATCTTCAGCTTCTCGGGGTCGATCCCCTCGAGGGGGGAGAGTCGTCCCTCGAGGACGTGGTAGCGTCCCCGGAACTCTCCGCTTTTTTCGATCGAATAGAGGGTCTGGATGTCTTCGACAACGATCAGGATCGAGGGATCGCGGGCCGGATCGCGGCAAATGGCACAGAGAGACGGCATGGCGGTCTCGCCGGGGGGACGGGAGACGATGTTGCGGCAGTCCGGGCAGGGAAGGAGTCGCTCCTTGAGAGCGGCGACGGAATCGGCCAGGGCCTGGCGTTCCCCCTCGGGGGCCTGAAGAAGGTGAAAGGCGAGGCGGGTCGCGGTCTTTGTCCCGATCCCGGGAAGGTGTCGAAAGAGATCGACAAGATCCTGGAAGGGCTCCGGAAAGAAGGAGGATCCCGATCGGGGGGGCCTCTCCATCAGAATCCCGGGAGTCCCATTGCGGAAAGGGGGTTGCCCGGTCCCATTCCGGTGGCATCCCCCATGATCCGCGTCGACTCGGTGCGAACCTTTTGTCCGGCATCGTTGACAGCCATCACCACAAGGTCGGATATCCTTCCCGGATCACTCGAGAGAATGGCAGGATCGATCGAGAGGGAGAGAAGTTCAAAGCGGCCATTCATCGTGGCGCGAATCTGGCCGGCTCCGGATTCGCCTGTCACGGTCAGGCGGGAAATCTCTTCCTTGGCTTTGGCAAGATTGGCCTGAAGCTCCTGGGCTTTTTTTACGAAGTCGAGTCCGAACATCAGTTGCTCGTTTCTCCTTGAGTGTGGTCATGGGGGGCGCGAGGGGATCTGACCTCGAGAACCTCCGAGTTGAAGACGGTCACGGATTCGGCGACAAGGGGAGGGAGAGGCCGGCCGTCATTTTTTGCCGTTCCGGGCGGTGCCGATCCCCGGGACTTTCCCGGAGACGCTCCGGTGGGGGTGGCCGAGGGCGTCTCGATGCGGAGGGGCTCCGACGATTTTACGGCCTGGGAGAGGGCGCGGGCAAGGGCCTCCTTGTTGGCCTGGATCCGGTTGTTGAAAAAAGAATTCCCCGTATCGAGAAAAAGGGTGTCTTTCTCGAACTTTCGGGTCCGGGCAGACTCGAGAAGCGTGGCCGTGTCGTGAGGAAGGCGGGCCAGGGCCCGGGGCCAGTCGCCGGGGATCCGAAGGTCGAGGGGGCCGAAGTCATCTGCGGGGGGCGAAGTCGGAGCGGACAGGTCCGGTAAGGATGGGGGGGAAGGAGCCTCCGACTCTCGGGGGGGGAGGGGGAAGACATCTGTCGGGCTCAGAGTCGGGGGGGCCGGCGGAGAGGGCCGAACAGGGCGAGGAGGGGAAGGAATCGAAGGGGCTGCGGCCGGAAGGGGACGGGGCCGGGGGGAGCCCGTATCGGAGACCGGAAGCGACCCTGAAAGCTTTGCAAGGATCTCGGGAAGGGGCATAACCTCTCTGAGATGGCAGAGCCTTGCCAGAAGAAGCTCAAAGGTGATGGCCGGCTGAGGGGATCTCCTCAGGTCGTCCTCCCCGCGGACAAGAACGGACAGAACCTGTTCGAGGAAGAAAATGTTCGGGGGCGGGTCGAGGGGGAGGGCCTGAACGCTTTCCCGGATCCATCCGTAGCGCGGACCGTCGAGGGGTTCTCCGTCGAGGGCGCTGTGCATGATGTCCCGAAAGCGTCGAGCCAGGGCGCGGATCTGGGCTCTGGGGTCGACGCCGGCGTCGAGCGCCGTGCGGGCGGTCCCCAATGTGGTCGGAAGATCGCCCAAAAGGATCGCGGCCATCATCTTTTCTTCGAGGGCATTGTCGGTGACGCCCAGAAGGTCGGCTACGTCGGCAGGGGTCAGCGCCTCTCCGCCTGTTCTCAGGAGCTGGTCGAGGAGGGAGAGGGCGTCTCGAAGACTTCCCTCGGCCGCCCGCGCGACCATAGTGATGACGGCCGGGTCGAGGGTGAGGGATTCGGAGCGGCAGACATGAAGGATACGCTCCGAGATCTGGGAGACGGAAAGAAGCCGGAACCTGAAGTGCTGGCACCTGGAGAGAACGGTGTCCGGGATCTTGTGCGCCTCGGTGGTGGCAAGGATGAAGACGACGTGAGGCGGGGGTTCCTCGAGGGTTTTGAGAAGGGCGTTGAAGGCAGAGGTCGAAAGCATGTGGACTTCGTCGATGATGACAATTCTCGAGCGACCGGAGAGAGGCGTATAGACGAGGCTTTCCCGGAGGGTCCTGACATCGTCGACTCCTGTGTGTGAGGCTCCGTCCATCTCGGTGACATCAGGGGAGCGTCCATCAGCGATCTCAGTGCAGGAGGAACATGTCAGGCAGGGAGTGGCGGTCGGGCCAGAAGCGCAATTGATGGCCTTGGCCAGTATTCGCGCGACGGTGGTCTTGCCGACACCGCGCTCTCCGGAGAAGAGATAGGCCTGCGTCATGGTTCCTGATGTGAGACCCCGGGTCAGGGAGCGGACAACGGCCTCCTGTCCGATCAGATCGGAAAAGGTCTTTGGCCTGTAAATTCGGGCAAGGGAGGCGAACTGGGCCATGAATGCTCCGTGTGGACGAGGGAAACGGAAAAGGCGGAGGAGTCGAAAGAGGACCGAAGGGACCCCAGGGGAATCCGGGGCACACGTGATGCACCGCTACCGTTGCTTCCTTCCGGACCTGGCGGGGTTCGCGGGATCTCGTTGCCCGGAGCCTGGAGCCCCATCGGACCGCTCTCGGGCGAACCGCTCCCGGTAACGGGACCTGACAGTAAATGGCGGAGAGAGGGGGATTTGAACCCCCGAGGCGCTTTTTAGGCACCTACACGATTTCCAGTCGTGCTCCTTCGGCCGCTCGGACATCTCTCCATCGACTGGCATGAAAGCGGAACATCAAAAGATAATAGCGGGAAGGTGCGCGAAAAACAAGAGGAGAAAAAGGCAATCAGGGCAGGACAAGGATCCGGGGATGGTCATGGATCAGGTCAAGAAGTCCGTCCTGGGTCAGTGGGAGGATCCCGGCCGGAGGGTGGGGATCGAGAGATCCCGTCCTTTCCGGGAGGATCATCGGGGGGATGTCTGGAGTCATGTTGGGAAAAAGAGCTCCGGCAAGATAGACGAGGAAGGGGGGACTCTCCGGATCTTCCACGGAAGAGATCACCTTCTGGAGGCGTTCGTCTGGGGGGGTGCGCAGAAGAATAAGCATGGGGTGTCCTAAAAGACGATTGTGTGGTCGAATGTCGGAAGCAGTCTTCCGAGCTCTTGAAGGGTCAGGGGTTCTCCCGTATTCGGGGAGAAGACCGCCTCATCGGGCTCGTAGTAGACCTTCTGGGCCATTTGGAGAAGTGTCGGGAAAAATCTCTTCAGAACCTCACCATCCTGGTAGTCCTCGAGGTCATTGGCAGAGGCCATGAGAAGAGGTCGGGCCTCCCGGAACAGATAGACCGAGAGGGGGATCTCCCCGGCCACAAGTCCGAGTGCCGATCTGACCCCCTCGGCCGGTCGGGGGTCCCGCTCGGGATCGGTTTTTATGACAAGGAGGGTCCGGTGGGTTTTTGCAGTCACGAGATCCCTTTCACGCGAAGGCCAGGAAACGGTCGCAGCCTTCGATCACCTGCGTCAGGACGACCAGTCCGCAAAATGTCGTTTTGCCCGGGTCGGGAAGTCTGCGGTTCTGGGCGGCATAGGCGCAGGTGTAAACGGTGACGCCGCGGTCGACCAGGTTATGGATCCAGTCTTCCCGCAAGAATCGTGCTCCTTCGTCCAGAAGATAGAGGTAAATCTCATCGGAACGGGAGAGGGCCGTCTCCACAAGGGACTGAACACGGGGCCCGTCGTTCTTTTCGGGATGGGTCGAAAGAAGAATGCCTATTTTCATAGGTTCATTATCCTCCTGTCGCTTGGCGCGGGGCAAGTGGGGGCTTTTCCGTTGCACAGAGGCCATCCGGGAGAATCACGACGGTGTGAGGGTAGGGGAGGTCGATGCCCTCTTCGCGGAAACGTCGGGCAATGATGAAGTTCAGGTCGGAAAGAACGTTGTGCCGTCGGGTCCCGTCCTCGATCCAGTAGATCAGCTCGAGGTTGAATGAGGAGGATCCGAACTCGGAGAACCAGACTTCCGGGGCGGGATCGGGGAGAACCTCCGGATGGGCTCCTGCGATCTCCTTCAAGAGGGTGACCGCGCGGTCGAGCCGGGTGGCATCCATTCCGATGCCGACCTTCAGGTGCATCCGGGTCTTGCGGTCCCTGTGACTCCAGTTGACCACCTTGTTTGAAATCAGGTGGGAGTTGGGAATGATGATGGCGATATTGTCCCGGCTCATGACGGTCGTCGATCGGGCCTTGATCTCGACGACTGTGCCAAGGATCCCGTCGACTTCGATCAGGTCTCCGACCTGAATGCTCTTTTCGAGGAGAATAACGACGAGCCCGATCATGTTGGAGGCGAGAGTCTGCAGGCCGATCCCGAAGCCGATGCCCAGAACGCCGAGAGCCCCACCGAGAAAGGAGAGCCTGACCCCCAGGTTGTCGAGGGCGATGATGACGGCAAGGGCCAGAATGAGGTTTGAGGCCAGGGTCGACAAAAGGCGCATGAGATGACGGGTCTGGGGAGAAGACTGGTTCTGGACCCTGGAGCGGAGGGCTCTGTGAAGGAGTGCCCGGAAAAAGAGTCCAAGCAGGATGATGATGGTGAAGTCGACAAGACCGGCCAGTGTTACGGGGGT
>DAHXNG010000155.1 GCA_027366615.1 Nitrospirota bacterium
AAACCGGGGTGACCGGCCAGGGTGGAGACGGCATTGGTCGCCAGAACGATCTTGCGAATAAGGTTGTTGCGAGTATCGGCCACGTAAAGAACCGTCCCGTCGGAGCTCAGAGCGATGCCGCGGGGATCGCGGAAGCTTGCGGCAACCCCGATGCCATCGTCAAGTCCAGCCGTCAAGGCACCCTTTCCGGCAACGGTTGTAACCGCACCGGTCGTCAGGTCAAGCTTGCGGATCATGTTGTTCCCCGAGTCGGAGATGTAAAGGGTCTTGCCATCGGGAGTCAGAGCAAGCGCCCGGGGACCGTAAAGGCCTGCCGAGGTGCCAACTCCGTCATTCGATCCGGGGAAGGGCCGGCCGGCGAGGGTTGAGACCGCTCCGGTGCCGAGATCCATCTTCCGGACCCGGTTGTTCCGGGAATCGGCGATGTAAAGGGTCTTGCCGTCGGAAGAGATGGCAAGTCCTTCAGGATTGTTGAAGCGGGCTGCGGTGCCGTTCCCATCGCGGAAGCGGGCATGGTGATTCACCCCGGCGATGGTCGTCACGGTGGCGGAGCCTCCGCTCACGGTCACCTTGCGGATCATGTCGTTACCGGTGTCGGCAAGATAGAGAGTCCCGTCCGGAGCCGCCACGATTCCCTGAACATACTCGAAACGAGCCTGGCTGCCGGTACCATCGACCGCGCCCCGCTCGTGGAATTCCCCGGCAATGGTGGTGACACTCGCCGCATGGGCCTGGGCCGCAACGCCGACCATGAGGCCTGCCGCAACACCCAAGGCAACCACTGCCTTTGTCGAAGCCTTTCTCCCTGCCATCTTCTTGCCCTGCTGTCCTTTGTGCAACAAAGTGTCCTCCTTCGGAAGGTCTGCTACCGGAGTCCCGGCCGGAGTCCCGGAAGGCTCCCGGAACAGTTCGAAACCCAAATCCACCCTAACTTGGCCAAACTGGCAAGGTGCGGAGCCCCACTACGCTGGTCGCATGAAGGAGATAATAATAGCACATGGCTCCCGCATCCGTTGTCATGATCGCTCAATGTATACACCCATCGACATGAAAATGCAAGAAGGGAATGACCTGTTTTTTCATACGAGGGATGCGGGAGGTTCAATGCTTGGGAAAAAGGCGCCCATCAAAGATTCCTTCGCTCTCGGGAGACCACTCGAAAAGAAGGCCTGAGGCCTTGCGGATCCCCTCGAAATCTCCCGAGCGGGCCCGGGAGGGAGCGATCCAGGAGGCCAGGACAAGAAGGGAGGGCTCGTGGCCGACTAAGACCAGCCCGTCGAATCCGCTTCCGGCGAGGAAGGCATGGAAGGTCTGGCGGGAAAAAGTCGAAGAAAGAAAGTCGCAGGCGAGCTCTACCCGGCACTCCACCCGACGAACGGGGTGTTTGTCTGAAAGTCGGGAGAGAAGGATTTCGGCCGTCTGAACGGCGCGGGTCAGGGGACTTGCGACGATGGCGTCGACCCGGAGCCCCGATCTGTCGATCTCCCGGGAAAGATCCTTGACGGACTTTCGTCCCCCCGGAGTCAGGGGGCGGAGAAGTTCCGGATAGGGAGCGTCCTCGGCCTCGGCATGGCGGAGGAGGAGAATCTTCACCCGAAGCCATCGGAAGAGATGTCGTCATAGCCTACGGCAAGGTTTTCAAAGCGGGTGCAGAAGCCCTGATAGGCGAGCATTGCGGAGCCGATCGGACCGTTTCTCTGCTTTCCGATGACGATCTCCGCCTTTCCCCGAGAGTCGATGTTGTCGGGGTGGTACACCTCGTCGCGATAGATGAAGAGGACAATATCCGCATCCTGCTCGATGGCTCCCGATTCGCGGAGGTCGGAAAGGGTCGGTTTTTTCGACCCGGGACGATTTTCAACGGCACGGGAGAGCTGGGCCAGGGCGATTACGGGAATCTGGAGCTCTTTTGCCAGCGCCTTAAGCGAGCGGGAGATCTCGGAGATCTCCTGCTCGCGGTTATCGGTGCGCTGGGATCCGCGGACGAGCTGGAGGTAGTCGACGGCAATCATCGAAAGATCCTTGCGCTGTTTCTTGAGCCGCCGGGCCCGGGTCCGAAGCTCGAAGATCGTGAGATCGCCCGAGTCATCGATATAGATGGGAACGTCGCTTGCCTCGCCAAAGGCCTGCATGACGTGCTCCCATTCCTCCGAGGTGAGGTGGCCGGTCCGAAGATTCTTCTGGTTGACCCGGGCCTGGGAGCTGATGAGACGAAGAAAGAGCTGCTCCTTGGGCATCTCGAGGCTGAAGATCCCGACAGGTTTCTTTTGGTCGAAGGCGATGTGCTGGGCGATCGAAAGGACAAAGGCCGTCTTCCCCATGGCGGGCCGGCCGGCAACGATGATGAGCTCCGAAGGATGAAAGCCCGTCGTCATGTGGTCGAGGTCGACGAATCCGGTGGGAAGGCCGGTGACAAGCTCTTTTATCTCGCGGTTCTTGAGCTCCTCGAGGTGCTTGAACTGGGTATCGAGATAGGAGAGGTCCCCGATCTGGACAAATTCGGAGCGCGAACGCCGGGCTCCCACGTCCATGATCTTTCTTTCGGCGTAGTCGAGAACCTCGTCCGTGTCCAGCGTCCCGTCATACCCCTTCTGAGCGATCTCCTCCGAGGCCAGGATCAGCTTCCGGAAGATGCCCTTTTCGACGATCAGACGAGCGTAGTGGACGGCATTGGCGGCGGTGGGAACGATCTCCGCCAGCTCATAGATGTTGTCCGGCGCCCCGGTGATCTGGGCCCAGTCCTTCTTCTCCAGATAGTCGGAGAGCGTCAGGCTGTCGATGGGGACATGCTTATCGGACATCTCCTTCATGGCCATGAAGATCCGGCGGTTGGACTCGAGAAGGAAGTCGTCGTCGGCCACCATGTCGCCGACGGTTGTCAGAACCTCGTTGTTGAGAAGGATCGAGCCCAGGAGGGACTTTTCGGCCTCGATGGTCTGGGGAAGGTTCTTGCGGGATTCCCGGGAAGAACGGGACTTCATCGGGAGGATCCCGGAGGGCCGTCGAGAAGGGCCGAGACGAGCTCTCCGACATCCTTCGATCTTCGGACGGAACGGTCCCGATAGACCAGGGTGAAGAGATCTTTTTCTTCCCGATCCTTGCAGAGGACTGCCCGGATCTCCTCGTGCTCGCGGAGGGCCTCGGCAGGAGAAAAAGAAAGAGCCCCCTTTGGAGAGTGGGAGGAGAGGACCGGAACCTTCCCCGAGCGAAGCGCCGCGATAGCGGGCTCGAAGTCGGCAATTTCTTCATCGCAGTGGATCACAAGAACAAGAGAGGACTCGTGGAGATCCCCGTCGCGCCGCCTGATGGCCTCCTCGATCGGGGTGATCTGGTAGGCGAACCCTACCGCGGGGAGATCGTGGCCAAAGGCCTCTCCCAGACGGTCGTACCGGCCGCCGCTTGCCATGTGAGTGGAGGACTCCCTGGCAAACATGCGAAAGAACATTCCCGTGTAGTAGGGCCCGGGCGGAGAGAGGGCGAAGTCGACCCGGATGTCGGAGGCCTCCCGGGTCTTCGAGAGGGCCCGAAGAAGGGCAGAAAAGTCGGAAATGCCTCCATCGTGACCGGACAGTCCGGGGATCGTCCGGGCCATCGACTCCAGGATCACGAGGGCGTCGGCCAAAGAGAGAACGCGGCCGGCAATCCCGGGGGCCAGTGCGGCCCTTGCCTCGTCACCTACCTCGGAAAAGAGGCCGGCGACCGTCGCCTGGTCGCGCGCATGGAAAGCCTTCCTGAGAGAGGCCTGCGACTCCCGGGAAAGGGAGGGGGAGCGCAGATAGGCCTCCTGGAGTCCGGCATGGGAGAGGACGAGGAGAGGATTCTCGAGGGGAAAGACCCGGGCCCCGCGAAGACAGAGTTCGAGAACCTCCATGTCGGCATGGAAGGAGGGGTCCCCCAGAAGTTCGAGTCCCGTCTGGTGCAGCTCCCTCATGAGGGAGGCGGTACGATTTTCGTCACGGAAGACGGAGGTGCTGTAGGAGAACCGGAGCGGAAGCATCCGGTCCCGGAAGGACTGGGTCGAAAGCCTTGCGATCTGTGCGGTGGCATCGGGCCTCAGAACGAGGACCTGCCCCGACCCCCTGTCCTGCATCAAATAGAGACGAGGAAGAAGGGAGGGATCGATCCCGGGGGAGATGGCATCGAGATACTCGAAAGACGGGAGGATGATCTCCCGGTATCCGTAAAGGGAAAAGAGGGCCAGGAGACGGTCTGTCGTCTCCCGGCGGAAGCGGGCGGTTCGGGAAAATACCGGAGAAACGCCTGTGGGGGTTGTCTTGGAAGGGGCCCGGAACGGTTCACCGGCCCCCCCCTTTATTTTCTTCATCGCCAATACTACCTCGACAGCGAGGGCAGGCGGAGGAGCTTGAGGGCGATGATCTTTGGATTCTTCCGGATCTCCTCGAGAACGGAGGCCGGAGGCTCCGTATCGACGCCGATCATGGAGACTGCCTTTCCTCCCGGGAAATCCCGCCCGAACTGCATGCGGGAGATGTTGATCCCGTGAGAGCCGAGCAGGGAACCCACAAGACCCACGACGCCGGGCTGGTCCTGATTGGTGAGATAGAGCATGATCGGATCGGGAACAACCTCGACGGGAAGGGTGTCGAGGGAGACGATTCGGAAGTCCTTCTTCTGGAAGATGGAGCCGGAGACCTGGTGAGACCCCTTGGCCGTCGAGGTCCGAAGGGTGATGAGCCCCACGTAGTCGCCCTGCTGGCTCGACCGGGATTCGACGACCTCAAGCCCCCGCTCCCGGGCCAGAAGAGGCGCATTCACCTCGTTCACCCGGACATCGAGCATGGGGGTCAGAACCCCCTTCAGGGCGGCGATGGTGACGATCTGGGTGGGAAGCGTGGCCGCCTCTCCGCTGAATTCGACGGAGATCTTCGAGAAGGGCTCGGTGGCAATCTGGGCAAGGATACCGCCCATGACCTCGGCCAGCTGCTGGTAGGGGGCCACCCGGGCCGCATCCTCCGGCGGAATGGAGGGCAGGTTCGCCGCATAGCGGATCACGCCCTTGGCCAGGTAGTCGACCATCTGGTCGGCCACGGCCAGGGCCACATTCTCCTGGGCCTCCTTCGTCGCCGCCCCGATATGGGGGGTCGAGATGAAGTTGTCGAGCTTCAGGAGGGGGTTGTCCGGTGACGGAGGCTCCTCGACGAAGACGTCGAAGGCCGCTCCGGCAACCTGGCCGCTCTCGAGCGCCTTCGCCAGATCCGCTTCGTTAATGATCCCCCCGCGGGCGCAGTTGACGATATAGACGCCCTTTTTCATCCTGGCGATAGTGGCGGAGGAGATCAGGTTCGTCGTCTCCGGGGTGAGAGGGGTGTGGACGGTAATGACGTCGGCCTTGGCAAAGAGCTCTTCGACCGAGACCGGGGTCACTCCCTGTCTGGCCGCCGCCTCTGGCGTCAGAAAGGGATCGTAGGCGACCACGTTCATGAGAAGCCCCTGGGCGACATGGGCCACATGGGAGCCGATCTTCCCCATCCCAAGAATGCCCAGGGTCTTGTGGGCAAGCTCCATCCCCATGAACTTGCTCTTTTCCCACTTTCCGCCTTTGTTGGAGGCAGTGGCCTGGGGGATTTTCCGGACCATCGACATCATCATGGAGACGGTGTGCTCGGCGGTCGTGATCGTATTGCCTCCGGGGGTATTCATGACGACGATGCCCCGGTTCGTGGCGGCCGGAAGATCGACATTGTCGAGTCCGGCCCCTGCCCGGCCGATCACCTTGAGCCGGGTGGCCCCCTCGAGCACCTGGGCGGTCACCTTGGTGCCGCTCCTGATAACGAGGCCGTCGTAATGTGCCAGCTCCTGCTTGAGCTCGTCGGGAGAAAGCTTCGCCTTGACGGTCACCTCAAAGCCCGCGTTCCGGAATATATTGAGCCCCTCTTCGGAAATGGGGTCGCTGACGAGAATTTTAATCTTTTGCTGCGTGCTCACGCTCTGGTCTCCTGATATTGGGTTCGTTCCGGAAAAGCTTCCGAAAAGACTTAAAGGCTACTGTCCGATCATGACGGCCTGGGCGCGGGCAACGCCGGCTCCCAGCGGGGCCCCCTTGTATCCCATGCGCGCCAGGACCATCTCGACACCGCTGATGGCGGTGATGATGTCGAAGACGTCGGCATAGCCCATGTGGGAGATGCGGAATACCTTCCCCTTGAGCTGGTCCTGTCCGCCGGCGGCGGTGATGCCGTACTGATTTCGGAGGTTCTTGTAGATGATCTCCCCGTCGAAGCCTTCGGGGGCCACCACCGCCGTAAGGGCGTCGGAGGGGGACTGGCGGGCAAAGACGGAAAGCCCGAATCCCTTGATGCCCTCCCGGGTCGCCTGGGCCAGCATTTTGTGGCGGGCAAAGATATTTTCGAGCCCTTCCTTCTGCATCATCTCGAGCGCCTTCCCGAGACCGATCCAGAGGGAGACGGCCGGGGTCCACGCATTCGAATCCTTCAGGATGTTGTCCTTCTCCCTCTTCAGGTCGAGATAGAAACGGGGGCACTTGGCCGCCTGGTTAAGCGTCCACGCCTTCTCCGAAACGGCGATGAAGGCCAGCCCGGGGGGAAGCATGAGGGCCTTCTGGGAGCCGGTGATCAGAACATCGATCCCCCAGGCGTCCATCGGGATGTCGACAACGCCCA